>CAJCIF010000456.1 GCA_903970355.1 Actinomycetota bacterium | reverse complement strand
GCCGTGCAACGCTCTATGATACGAGCCAAACGATCCTCAATTTGAGGCAATTCAGCTTTAATATGTATTTGTGAAATTGGTTCTGGATCTTTGCCAGTCAAAAGAAAATAAAGCGTGCCGCCAAAAGCGTAAAGATCGCTTTGCGTCGTGGCTCTTCCCCTAAATTGTTCAGGCGGTAAATAGCTCTGTTTGCCTACCACCGTTCCCACCGTTGATGCGTCACCGCGTTGAGCCACAGTGAAATCGATTAACTTCAATACACCCTGTTCGTCGTAGAGAATATTATCCGGCGTAAAATCTCGATGCACTACCGGCGGTTGCGAATGGTGCAAATAAGACAGAACATCCACCATAACAAGTGCGGTGTCCACAACGACGTTTTGCGGCACCGGCCCGTTGTTTGTAATTAAGCTACGTATAGAGTAACCACGCACATATTCTTCAACTAAGTAAGCGCGATGATCTTCAATGAAGTACTTAACCAACCTCACAATGTTGGGGTGATTAAGACTTTTCAAAACAGCTGCTTCATCCATAAAACGTTCAAAAGCAGAACGTCTTGCCTTTACATCAACATAGACAGGTAATATATATTCCTTCAAGACAACTTCTTGTTCTTCAAGACCGAAGAATCTCGCTCGGTAAGCCGTACCCTGCCCGCCTGTTGCAATCTGGCTCGTTACTTCAACTGTGTTGTTATCTAAAAAGGTTCCTTCAGGGAGGGGCTGCAAACGAGCCCTTTCCGGTGCAGTCGTTAGAGATTGAAGCCAAAGTTCCGTGTAACTTGTCCGCTTTTCGTCTCTATCGAAAGAACTCAATATTTCGGGATCAATCTTTGTATCGGCCCCTTCGCCCCATTCTGCTGCTGCCTCTAAAAACTTGAGCCAGTCTTCTTTCTTGCCTATATTTTGAGGCTTAAGATCAAGGCTAGTTCCGTCTTTCGTTTCAAATCGAATACGGGGACCGCGTGTTCCAAAGAACGTCTCTTCAGGTCCGGTGAGGTAAACTTCGTGCAACATCGTCCAATAAATCTGCTGCTGTTTAACGACCTTGCCTCGGAAGACCCATTGTATTTTAAAGCCCCATTTGTAGAGACGAATATAGGCAGCATCTCTATAAATGAAGTATGCGCCGATGGCAGGCAGTGCCACTAGAATTGGTATCAGGATCAAAGCGAACCGGCCAAATAAATGCTGCACGAGGAAGAAAGAAATAAGTGCCCAAACCAACCCAAAAGCAGCACCAATAAGGAAGGCATTCTCTAAGTTGACTCCAGTCCTTACACCTGTCTGTTTGGCCAGTTCTTCCTGTTTGCCGTAAGGCCACAAAGCGATTACCACTTCATCTGTGTTGCTTTGTAAAAGGGAAGGAACCTGGTTCACAATTTACCCCGCACTCGCTTCGCTAGATTTGCCTATCAGGGGGGTTTCTTGCCAATCGGAAAGAATGGCATCAATTTCCACGTCCGCAAGTTGGGCTGATTTAAGTCGGTCGTTTAACTCAACTGCGGTTAACTCCGCTACCAACCGATCCGTTGCGTCACTTACGCGTGGATTGAGGTTCTTTGGATGAGAGCAGCTAAGAGCTTCCGGATCTTCACCTGTAAGCAAGAAGTAGAGTGTACATCCAAAAGCATAAAGATCCGAAGCCGGGCAAGTTTTGCCTCTCACTTGTTCCGGTGGCATATAAAATTGCTTTCCAACCAGTGTGCCTGTAGCCGTGCCCATGAATTCGTTGGCAGCCCCAAAATCAATTAGTACCAATTCGCCGTCCGGTTTCAAAACCAGGTTATCTGGTGTGAAATCACGATGCATCACAGGTGGTGACTGTTCATGCAAATATTTGAGGATCTCAGCCATCTGATCTGCCAACTCCAGCACTCGACGTTCAGGCATTGGCCCGGTTTTCGAAATCAGGGCTTTCAAGTTTTGCCCGGGTACAAAAGTGATGACGAGGTAGTGTCGATCGTTTTCGACAAAGTTATCCAGCACTCTTGCAATATGAGGATGATTGAGTTTCATGAGCAATGCTGCCTCACGCTCAAAAAACTCGACCGCCTTTTTAGCACTGGGTGTCTGGCTAGAGTCGCCAATAACAGATTCTTTAAGAATGACATCGTTCTTGAAACGATCACGGGCGAGATAAATTGCGGCTGTACCGCCAAAGGCAATTTGTTTTACAACAGTGAGGCGCCCCTCACCTAACGTTGCCCCCGGTACAAGCGGCACAAATGTTGTTGATTGAAAGCGCCGCGATAATTCTTCTTCCCAGAGTTTTGTATAGCCAATATCGCTATCTAACCCCAGACCCGTATTGTGAAGCCTGTCTTGCAGTTGCAGCACTTCATCTGCGCGTTTGCAATCGGGTGCCCAGGCTTCAATCGAAAGCAACAGGTGCTCGAGATCATGTTCATCAAGACCGCTCAAATACAATCTTGTTTCGCCACCGTTTTTGTATTTGCATTTTAGATAATCGCGCTCAACGACAGCGAGTGCATCATGCCTGCTTAGTTGTATAGACTCGAGATCAGACCATTTTTTCCAGGAATGAATGCCAGGAATGACGCCTATAGCCGGTAACCCAAGCCCTTCTTTTGCAACATGCAATCGATTGCCTTGACTGGATGTTACATAAATTAGATACGGCACTAATGCATAGACACCGCCAAAAATGACACTAAAAACGAGCCAGTAAGCGAACTGCACAAACGCACCACTGCGTTCTAGAAATGGCACGATAAGATAGACAAGAACGAAGGGCAGAGCCGCTCCTATTAGGCCCCAGATGATCAGAAAGTTTTTGAATGCGCCCCGCCCCGGGGCTCGATATTCAATTTGATATTCGCCGTCTGCCATTTGCCCTAAATCTATTAAATTCAGTTGGAAGGGACACGATAGTGTTCAACATCGCCGAATTTGAAATAGCGGTTTTCGGTGTGCGGAGAAGTTTGTATGCCTGCCGATTGCGACACGACCTGGCGGTGTGAACCTTCCGGGAATCGCAAGATAGAAGTATTTTCCAAGGACTTCACCGCATTCAGTACCGCTCGATCGTAATTCGCAAAGCCGGACGATTGTTCGATTTTCAAATCCACGATTCTCTTGTCCTTGGTTATTATGCAGGAAAACCAGCTCTGAATTCCCATCGGCAATGACGGCACCATAGCGTGTCGCTGCGGGTCATAGCGCAATCGCACTTCATCAGGATTATTGATAAATTCGGTTGCTCCGGCAAGCACGGCGCGTAAAAAGCGATTACGCCAGCGGTCCCACTGCACTTGTAGTTCTTGATCTTGTCCGTCCGGATCATCGCTTGCACCAGCATCTTGCATCTGAGTTCCGGCTTTGAGCGGTCCTTGATCGTCCGTCTTGCCAGTTTGGCCGCGTAACGCGTCATCGCCTGCTTCATTTTGTCCGTTCAGCATGTCGTTTTGGGCTTTACCTTTAAGAGAATCGCCGTTATCCTCCCCACCCTTTTCTGCGCCTAGTTTCGTAGGAGGCAAAACTGGTGCCGGTAGCGGTTCCGTGGGCTGGGAACCATTGCCCTGCCCTTCTGTGTTCTCCTGGACGCCGCCCTTTAACGCCTGGTCAGCCTTGGCAGCACTGAAAGAAAGAGGCAAAATGACAATGGCAAGAGCAAAAGCCATAGCTAGCGTGGGCGTTCGTGGTATTTTTCTGTTGTCCATATACAAAGCAGCCATTCCTAGTTCGCCCTGCATTCTAAACCTAGAATAACGCAATCACGTAAAGACTTTAATGAGCGATGAAATCTCTACTTCCGATGGGACGTTAAACAAGTTTGTTGCAGAACTGAAAACGAATCTCGCCTCTTGTTTTAGCCTTGCCCGCGAGTTTCAAAAGGATTTCGCGCTTGACAATAACGATGCATCGCCGGCCCGATTATTAGTAGCAATTTCTGCTGGCCCCGATTCAACCGCTCTCCTACTTGCTTTAAAGGAACTGGCTCAACACAGCAAACTGCAACTCTTCGCTTGTCATGTCAATCATCGCTTGCGCGGCGCTGAATCGGATCGAGACGAAACCTATTGCCGCAGTCTTTGTGAACGTCTTTCCATACCATTTTTTGTCTTCGCTCTTGAACCGGAAGAAGCCCTACCGGAAAAAGAGGAGCCCAGTCGAAACGAAGAATATTTGAGAAACAGACGATATGAATTCTTGACACGAGCGGCAATGGCCAACCGAGTCAATTACATTGTCACGGGTCACACTTTGGACGATCAAGTCGAAACAGTTTTATTTCGACTTTTGCGCGGCACCGCCCTCAAGGGCTTAATGGGTATACCAAGTTGCCGTCATCTTCAAGAAAGCCTCTTTCTGATTCGACCACTTCTGCGCACACCAAAATCTGAATGTACGAAGTACCTGCTTGAACAATGTGTGATGGCGAGAGATGACGCTTCCAACAATGATCTCAACTACACGCGCAATTTCATTAGGCACGCTGTCATTCCTCTTATAAAGGAGCGCTTTCCTGATTTCATGAACCGGCTGGAAAGCTTTCGCACCATCGCTTCAGCAGAAGAAGCTTTTCTCGCCAGGACAGCAGAAGAATTGCATTCCTCAATTTTCGATGATGGCCGCGCCGATGTATGGATGAATCAAGCTTTCAATCAAATCGATCTGGCCGTGAAGCGTCGCATAATTGCTCTTGCCCTGGAGGCAAGAGGCATCGAGGTGTCGTTTCAGCGAGTTGAGCAAATTCTGGAAGTAGCTAATTCAAGCGCCAATCAGAAAGGAAAATTCCAAAATCTCGACTTGGACGGGAACTGGTATTTGACGGCCACCTTCAATCAGATTCACTGGTATGAAAGAAATAAGAGGCAGCGCCTGGATTTTACCGAGGTGAATGTGAAGATACCAGGCTCTACTATCCTGCCTGCCCTAAACAAAATTTTGAAAGTGGAAGCACTCGATCCTGCCAAGAGCTCATTTTCAGGAGATTTTCCGGACGCAACCGCTTACGAAGCCTTTGTAGATTTGAGCGGAGTCGTACCGCCACTTGTCGTAAGACCTCGTCGCCCAGGCGACGTTATCCGACCTTTTGGGCGGCCGGAAAGCGTCCGTCTAAAGAAATATTTGCACACACGAACTGATAAGGAAGTAACCGACACCCTTGATACAACAACATTACCGGTCCTGGCTGATCTCAAAGAAGTTCTTTGGATACCAGGTATCGGCTTGAGCGAAAAGCTCAGAGCCGGCGCTCGCCCCACGCACCGCCTCAGCTGGCTTGCCATTGCCGCAGATTCACAAAATCTTGCTTAATGAGCCGGGCGCATAACCTGATCCTCGGGGTATAAGAGCTATTGGACGGGTTAAGAGATAATGTAGATCCGCTAAATTCGTGGCTTTTTTGCCACGGTTGTGGCAAAACTATCGATTAGAACGTCCTTTACTTATGAGTTTGAATTTGAGTGCGGTTGGCGTTGAGCGTGAAAATTTGATGCAGCGTCAGGCGCAGCTTACTAAAAGGCGGACGGAATGCCCGAAAGCTTCACTGGTTGAGGCTTAGAGCAGTTGGTTAGTCGTGTTATAATCTGGTGACGGATATTTTGGAGCGAAGCAGCACATGAGGAAGTACGGAACGACTTGGGCCGTTTTCTTTTTACTAGTAGTCCTTGTTTTATTTGTCTTTTCCTTGACGACAATCAGTCGCCGGGATGACAGCTTGACCTATTCAGTTTTGCAGAATTTATTGCGCGATCATAAAGCTGCAGATCAGATAGCGAAAGTGACCGTCACAAACGGTGAGTCCGTCGTTCAAATTAAGACAGTAGCTGATGACAAAGAACGATCGGTAATCATTCCTGCTGAAGCCAAAGAATCGCTCATCAACGAACTCAATAAGGCCGGCGTAAAAATTGAAGTAAAAGAACCGGACAAGTCCAGTTTCTGGTTCAGCATGATTAGTTCCTTCTTCCTGCCCATCTTGCTTCTGGTTGGTTTCCTCTTCATGTTTAGGAGCGCTCAATCCGGTGGTAACCAGGCAATGAGTTTCGGCCGCAGCCGCGCCAAGCTCATGGTCGACAACAAAGTAAAAGTGAGCTTTTCTGATGTTGCCGGCATAGATGAAGCGAAACAAGAATTGCAAGAGATTGTGGATTTCTTGAAGAATCCGGAAAAGTTTCAAGCATTAGGCGCACGCATTCCGCGCGGTGTTCTTCTAGTTGGTGCACCAGGAACCGGCAAAACGCTTTTAGCTAAAGCGGTAGCTGGTGAAGCCGGTGTCCCCTTCTTCAGCATCTCTGGCTCCGACTTCGTAGAAATGTTTGTCGGCGTAGGTGCTTCTCGCGTACGAGATCTTTTTGACCAGGCTAAAAAGCATGCTCCCTGTATTGTGTTTGTTGATGAAATAGACGCAGTAGGCAGACAGCGTGGTGCCGGTTTAGGTGGTGGACACGATGAGCGTGAACAAACACTCAACCAATTACTTGTTGAAATGGATGGCTTTGAAGGCACAACAGGCATCATTGTTGTTGCTGCCACCAACCGTCCCGATATTTTGGACTCTGCACTCTTGCGACCAGGTCGCTTCGACCGTCAGGTAGTAATCGACCGTCCAGATGTCCTTGGCCGCGAGCAAATTCTGCAAGTGCATGCGCGTGGCAAACCGCTTGCCAAAGATATCGAACTAAAAACGTTGGCAAAGCGCACTCCCGGATTTACTGGAGCAGACTTATCCAATCTCATTAACGAAGCGGCGCTTCTTGCAGCGCGTTCAGACAAGCGTGAAATTGAAATGCTCGATCTCGAACTGGCAATCGATAAAGTAATCGCCGGTCCGGAAAAGAAAACCCGCATCATTTCTGCTAAAGAAAAAGAGATGACCGCCTATCACGAAGTGGGTCACGCTCTCA
>CAJCIF010000455.1 GCA_903970355.1 Actinomycetota bacterium | reverse complement strand
CCTCTACTCCGAAACCCAATCCTCAACCAGTTGCGAAAAGCGCTCCCGTACCACCGTCAGAACCGCCACGGCGAGCCATGCCAAGTCCGTTGGATCCGGTATTCGCAATGACTGATTATCCTGGTGGTCCACTGATCGGCGTGCCGGATACAGATCCAATTTTCCCGATGGAGAGCATCATTTATAAAGCTCTCCCGATTCTGAAAAAGAATCGCATCAAAATCTATGGCTGGGTGGATCCCAGTTACAACGCAAGTACCTCGAAACACTCAAATGTACCTCTTTCGTACAACATTGTTCCGAATAGACTCGAGCTCTCACAGCTTGTTTGCAGAATTGAACGTCAACCGGACACAGTGCAACAGGAACACGTAGATTGGGGTTTCCGCTACACGAATTTGTTCGGCATTGACTATCGATATATTGCTGCTGCCGGCTGGGAGCCAGCTTCTTCGAGTTTGCTCAGGCACAACGATTTGTATGGATACGATTTTCCCGAAGCCTATGGGTTGCTTTACATTCCGAAAGTGGCTCAGGGATGGATTATCAAAGTTGGACGCTATATTTCGCCACCAGATATCGAAGCACAGTTGGCACCAGACAACTTTCTCTACACACACTCGGTGATGTTCACATACGATGCCTATACACACACAGGCATTCAAAACACTTTCAAGCTTAGTGACCAACTCCTGGCACAAATTGGGCTTCATGCTGGGACGGATATTGCTCCTTGGGCAAGAGCTGCGCACCCAAGTCTTGAAGCATTTTTACGGTATACGACTAAAGACAATAAAAATTCCGTCTATGGAGGTGTCGATTCGATCAATGGAGGCTCGTTCAAGTTCCAAAAAGATAACCTTCAACAAATGAACCTCACACTTTCGCATAAGTTCAACAGGCGCGTGAACACAATGCTTGAAGGCTATTACCTTTACACCTTTGATGCGTTGACGGGAGGAACCGTCAGCAACGGACCGGTTAAAGGGTTCGGAGGTGGTGGCGGTCCAGGTAGACCTCTGCCTGGTTACTCCGGTGCATGGGGATTCGTTAACTACACCAATATAAAGATCACGGACAAAGACTACATAACGATCCGTCCTATCGATTATCTTCTCGACCATAGAGGTTGGCGCACAGGTTTTCCAACTACCTACGCAAGCTGGACAATTGGTCTTTGCCATCGTTTTTCCGATTTGCTTTGCATTAGACCAGAAGTCAGATATGAACGGGCTTTAACCGGAAATCAGAATCCCTATGACAATGGCACCCGACGCTATCAATTCACATTCTCTTGCGATCTCATCCAACGCTTCTGATTTGAGTTCAAAATCAATGATTTCGACTGGTCGCGGCAGGATGACGAACTGGATCCACAGGACGAAGCGGACCGGTTGGAACGTCTTTCAAAGGCAACTCTGCAAATTCTATGCGGCTGCCTTTGCCTTCGTCCTCCTCCCAAACTGCAAATGCACTATCACCGCAAATGGTGACATGTGGATCAGTTGAGTCCCCGATAGTATGCGGCATATCAAGAATGGTCGTGAAATCATCAGCACGATCTGTTGAGATTCGTCCATAAATATCTGCAACGCCTGGACTTGTATCCGACCAAACGACTACAACACGACCACGATCGTCAGCAGCAATTGCAGGCTGACTAGAAACGCCTGGTGAATCCGAGATATTAATAGGTTTGGCAAAGCGTTCTTTCTTATTTCCTACGGCGCACCAAATATCAGGACTTTTTTCTTTGCGAGAGTGGTCAACCCAGATAATATAAACCTTACCCTTAGGTCCACAAGCCAGTCCTGGATGAGCAGACAATCGCGGACTATCACTGATATTCAATGGGGTTGTCCAAGATCCCCCCAACCTCCGAATGTAAAAAACATCTGGTCTTTGCTCTCCCGATCTGCTGTCTAACCAGCACACATTTGCAAGCCCGCTATCATCAACAGCGATTGCTGGTTGCATAGCGCGTTTAGGAGTATTACTGACATTCTCTGCTTTGGACCAAGTGGTGCCGCCATTAGTCGAACACGTGTAGAAGATGTTTGATGAATTTGTTCCAGAAGCTTTGCTTTGCCAAACAATGTGAATGGAATTATCAGGACCGACAGCGAGATCTGAATCCATTGCTGCTCCTGTTCTTGAAATGTTTTTCGGCTCTGTCCAATGCTTGCCACCATCAACCGAGCGGGCTAAAAATATATCTTCAACACCGGTTCCAACATTGGTGCCGGTCCAGATTAAATCAATCGTTCCTCCCGGTTCAATGGCGATATTGGGGTGTGAGCAGTTTGAGGCATTGTTGGAAACATCTATCGGTTTCGTCCAGCTCTGATTCGATTCTAAAGTTGAAAACAGCACATTATGAACCGCTCCGTTTGTTAAAGATGCCAAGAAAGCGATGCTCACATTTCCACTGCCATGGCTTGCTATGGCTGGTTCACTGCCATCTGCCACTCTTGTTGTAGGAATTGCAGCGAGGCTTGCTGTGCCAAAAAGCAGGTTGAATGCAGTAAACCAGTGCAAAAACTTATTCACTTCTTGCTCACCATGCTGTCTGCGACTTCTTTACCATTATCTATTTTTATTCGTCAAAAATCTCGTCTATTTGGAGAATTCTTACTGTCATGGCACCACTTTTGAAGTCATAATTTATTGAAACGGAGGAAAACGGATGAAAGCCCACTACTTTTACATTGCGATAGTTTTCTTACTTAAGATCAATACCATCGCACCTGCCTTTGCTGACCCGAGTGTCTCGACAACGCAAAAGAAAACGACAAAAGTCATTCCAGCAACAACAGCGCCGAGTCAAATTGCGGGAGGCAAAAAAATCACAACCGTTATACCGGTTAAAAACGTTTCCTCCCCAGCCAAAAATAACGCCACTACCGTAAATCCGAACACCCAGCAAACCACCAATCGAGCAGGATCACCGCAAAAGCCTCTCGTTTTGCAAGGGCAAATCAAACACCACAAACATCCCTTCAAATCCCTGTTGAAAGAAGAATTTGATTCTCCCATTCACCCGATTACGACGGATAACAAAGACTTCTAGCCCAGATCAAGAGCCAATCCTGATAACTTATTGATACCGTTCTAACTGGTGATTGATGAGCAAGAGGTTATAGTCGAGATCGATTAACAACTGGCTCTCTGTCCGACGGAACCCGAATTGTAATTCCAGCGCGTATTCGCGCGAACCCGTTTGTAGGAGAACCTATGGACCTGAAGTTTTTGCTTTGCACACTTACACTAGCGGCAAGCACACGGGCTCTTGCAGGGCCTATGCCGGTGTATTCGAACACTCAATTCACAGGGAAAATCTTCACTAAAAAATCTGAAATTGATAGGAAGAGACCGAAGATTTCAAAAAAACCTCAAACACAAACGAAAACTTCCGCTGAGCTTAAACCTGCAAACAAGCAAGACAACGCTTCCGGTAGCACTGAAAAACCAGCTTCAACCAGCAAATAGCGTTACATTCCCGAATTTTGATGTCTCATTTACGCCATCGCTTATAGGATGGTTATAAGAGATCAAGTAGGGATACGACCATGAAGACGACACTATTAGTTTTAGCCCTGGCATTATTGGCAAACCAACCTGCACTGGCAACACCTACACCAGTACTCTCATCGACTCAATTCACCGGCTTTTTCGGCCCCAAACCAGATTGGAAAAAGCATAACCACAGAGACTACAAGCACCATCATCCCAAACTGCAACTTGATACCAATGCAGTCAAACTAAACAATGCCACCAAATATGGTGATGAGCGTAAGTAGCATCAAATTCATAGATCCCTAGAAGCCCTTCTCCCTAAAAGCCCTTAAGAGGACGGATAGTCCCCTTTGCAAGGGGCATGCCATTTCTATTGAGCCTATTTGTTTCACGCATCGTAAACATTGTGCTCGCCCCTGCCAGGGTGAGTTT
>CAJCIF010000454.1 GCA_903970355.1 Actinomycetota bacterium | reverse complement strand
CGATATCACACTAAGGGCAAGTTGAATGACGAATTGAAGGTGAGGAGCCGTATAGCAGCTAATTCCACGAACATTAATGATCTGAAGCGCAAAATCAATTGCGAAATCCAATTGAAGATGTACGCCGAAGCGCAGAAAGATTTGATTGCAGCTTTAGCCAAGAAAAGTGACGACCCCGATTACAACGATCTGCTCGGCGACTGTTATAAGCAGACGGGCAGGACGAAGGACGCTGTGCTTTGTTATACAAAGGCAATCATCGGTTTTAAAAAGAAAGACATCGATTTGATTGACAAAAAACACTTCCAAACATTGCAAAAGAGACTTGAGTGCAATCAATTGATCGGGGACAAAAAAGCTGCACTGGAAGATAAAAAACTGATCGATAATGCGCAATCACTAATGTTCGATATGGCGCCATTTCGCTGATGTTCAATTTTTTCAAAAATGCAACTAAAAATGTCGCTGTACCGGCAGCATTTATGCTCGTATTAACCGCTCCCGGCTGCGCGCAATTTCAACGATTGCCTCAATCGTATGCGCAAGAGAAA
Source organism: Actinomycetota bacterium (assembly GCA_903970355.1). Lineage (GTDB taxonomy): Bacteria > Cyanobacteriota > Vampirovibrionia > Obscuribacterales > Obscuribacteraceae > CAJCIF01. Next base: position 4,001 of record CAJCIF010000454.1, on the reverse strand, counting down.
TTTGTAGATCTTTATGGCCCACCAGAGCCGGTCACTATAGAAGGTTATGAAGACGATTGCATGGAGCCTTTTATAACGCCGGATGGAAGTTACCTCTTTTTCAATAACAGCAATGAGGAAAAAGTATCTACTCACATACATATGGCTAAACGGATCGGGAACGATACTTTCAAGCACCTCGGTATTTTGGAGGGCACTATCTCTCCTCAAAAGGATATGGCGCCTTCAATGGATGATGAAGGTAACTTCTATTTCACGACTACGCGCAGCTATGACAAAGATTTGAAATCTCTCTATGTCGGAAAGTTTAAAGATGAACAAGTTATCGATGCAAGACCCGTAAACGGCAACATTTGGCCAGATCGGCACGGCAACATCGACATGGACTGCGGCGTAAGCTCTAACGGAAATACACTCGTAATTTCTCGGGCAACCTTTGAATTTGGGTCTCCAGGACCAACGAAATCAGATCTTTTCATTGCCAGAAAAGTAAACGGAAAATTTGAAGTTGATCCAAGTTCGGAATCAATAATGAAGCAGATAAATACATCGGCTCTTGAGTATGCTCCGGCTCTTAGCCAGGACGAGCTGCAATTATTTTTCACCAGAACTTCAGAAATGATCATCAATAATCAGTCTCAGGGAATCAAATTCCGCATGATGATAGCTTCCAGAAATACAAAATCCGAGCCCTTTGGTGAACCTCTGGTTGTCAAATCAATCGACGGCTTTAACGAAGCACCTACGCTAACTACTGATTGCAAGGAAATCTATTTCCACAAGAAGGATGGCAATAAGTTTCGCATTTTTCGAGCTATTCGCCTAAAGCAGAAAGCGAGCTCTCTTCCCACATTGCAAAGTCGATAGATCGAAAACCGTGTCTTTCGTAGAAATCTTTCAGCCAGGGCTTTTTGGCGTTATAAGTCAAACTTATATAGGTAATGCCTAAACTTTTTGCTTGCGAAACAAGGGCATCGAAAAGGCGGCTCCCAATGTGGTTTCCGCGCGCCGATGGATGCACATTCATATCTACCATTAATCCGTGACGAACGTTTCCGACTAGAAAAGCAACGCCCACCAACTTCCCGGTTTGAGTTTCTCTGGCTCCGATTACTGCCAGAGATTGCTGCAGGCATTTATTCCACTCTTCTGTCTTCTCGGCGCCCTCCTCGCGCACATACAAAATTTCTTGCGCTGTTACTTTAGTGTCGACGCCAACTTCATATGTCGTGCTCATGAACGCAAACCTTTTTCGAGTGGACGCAATATTATAGCTCAACTAATATTGTGCCTGTCGTAAGCCAGGAGCTTGACTGAATGAACTGGGAACAAGTGCTTATTGAAAATGGCGTAATCTGGCAATATCCCGGCAATGGGATACACGCTGCTTATTCGCTTAGAGATAAACATTCCGATTTCTATTTCAATAGCGATTACATAGTACGTAGTCCCCAGTTGCTGAAAGAAGCATGCCAAGCTATTTTCAAAGAAGTTAGCCGGGCAGTAAAACCGGATTGGATTGTCACTTATCCACCCTATGGGCTAAATATAGGTTTTTGTCTTGCTGATTTGTTCGGATGCAAATTTGCATATATCAAATCGCCTGAACAACCAGAATTGAATTTCGATATTGCAAAGAATGATTCGGTTTTGTTTTGTGCCGACGATCTTTATACGGGCGGCAGCTTTCGGAAGGTTAAGCAAGCGCTCGAAATATTGGACACTGGAATCCAAGAACCGTTGTCAGTAATCGCAAATTTCTCGGGCTCTAAAAGATTCGATGGCTATGAAGTTTTCTCGCTTATTGAGAAGCAGATAAACATCTGGGATAGTAACGACTGTCCGCTCTGTGCCAGCGGCTCTGAAGCGGTATTAGCCCGACGGGAATGGCACAAATTTAGAGGGCCGATTAAGAGCCGTGATAGGATATCACCAGTCTCTGCCACAGACTAACTGGCGCTTCGATTTGGGATTGCAATTCATGCAGGTTGGCGACAAAATTCCTAATTTCAGCTTGTTGGATGAGAATGCGACAAGGCGTCTAGTTTATGAGGTGTTGCGTAATAGACCGGCGCTAATCGTTTGGTTGCGCCACAGCGGTTGCCAATTTTACGCGGAAGCAAAACAAGAGATTCAACGCATTAGCAAAATTCCTACCGGCACCCTTCTGCAATTAGTAGTTATCGTGCTGGGAACACCCGACGACGCAAAAGAACTTATACCATTGAATCCCGGTTGGATTCATTGCCTTGCCGATCCTTCCAAATCTACCTTTGTACAAATGGGGTTCGGCAGAACGACATTTGCAAAGATTCTTTTTCCATCAAAGAAAGTAAAAGAACGGCGAAAACAGGCTGGGGCACAGGGTTGCAGTATGAATTGGGTTAAAACATTCAGACCGGGCAACGACGTACTTCAACTGCCAGGCGCTGCGATAGTTAGTGCTGAAGGCGAAATCAAATGGTTGCACGCTGCCGAAGATACTGCTGATCTTCCAATGATAAGCCCAATGTTGGAAAGAGCTCAGGCATACGCACGCACGTAAGTAATATGTCGTTCCATTTTTGTTGTGAGGCTTTCAAAGAAGCCGGTGTTTCCTTCGTATTCTCCGCATGATTCTTTTTGATCGGTCACTAATATGCACCTGGTGTGATCTCTATTAAAGGCACTGTTGGTGCCGGTTTACAGACTTTCGATGTCGCAATGTGCGGGTCACCAGATGGTCACTGCCCATTTCTAAACTGTTCACAGAGTTTGCTAGAACGCGTTGCCACATGGCATGCAGGCGCAATACCCCGTAACTAAATTGATATTTTAAGGAGGTCCCGCCATGGGCGACCAGTATTATCCAGAACAACATTGGGAAAAGAAGCATCACGAAAATGGTGGTGACTTAAAAATACTCGGCATTCCGATTTTAGGATTCGGCGGCGAATCCAGAGAATGCGAAAATGATTGGACCGTTGGTGTTGCAAGCGCCTATGGAACAGGAAGCGAACACTACGAACAAAAGCGCGGAAAGGGCGGTGGTTCTTTCAGAGTGTTGGGTATTCCAATCATCGGTGTCGGTGGCGGACATCAAGATGAGGATCTTGAAGCAACGACTTCAGTACCGCCTGGTTATGTGATAACAGCTCCTCCATATCCAGTTTATGAACAATTCGCACCACCGGCACCACAACCAGTACCGGCTCCAGATTGGGATCAAGCTCCGGCTACTCAGCCAGTAATTCCACAGGGTGATACCCACCCGCCATGCCCAGCTCCGAACCCGGCAGCAACAGGAATCGACACACCCACCGCTGACAAGTGTGATGCTCCTCCGCATCTGGAAGCCAGACAACTTCACGCTATTCAGCATGAAGGGCCATCTGGTCGGGTCATAATAAGCGATGTCCTAAAACACGATCCGAAAACCGGTAATGACGAAAGAGCTTCCGTATTGCAATTCGAATCCGGCGAAAGAATTGAATCCCGAGAAGACGGACTGCATGTCTTTGGTAAAGATGGCGTAGAAATTCGCCTCAAACCAACCAAGAAAGACGGATTGTATGTCGCTGTTAAAGCCGATGGCAGCGTTGATGTAGAAGGCCACAAAAATCGAATTAGATTGCATGTGGACAAAGCCACAAATTCGATGTCACTTGAGTATTCGAACGGCACCAGAATCTCTGCTGATGCCACTGGATTCACAAGTGCTGTGGAAACACGACAGTTAGGATAACCAACTGCATTGTGAGGAAGTTGCGCTACATCTTACTCTTACCGGAGGTGAGATGGCGCATAACGCAACTCCGAACTTGGGTCGAGATCTGCGAGGGGACTGCAGATCTCGACCCGAGCTTTTTACGGTATTAAAAGTGGTATCAATCAAGAGCATGCAGCGGTCACCCAAAGGTCACTGCAAATCCATAATCTGAAGCAATGGTGGGCATGGCAGTGCCGAGGCCCTACCAAAAAATGGCATTTACACTGGGTATGGCGGTGCCATGCCCCACAAC
>CAJCIF010000453.1 GCA_903970355.1 Actinomycetota bacterium | reverse complement strand
TGCATGATAATCAAGTTGTCGGGATTGGCGATGGTCACGGATCGAACGAGCCGCTGCAAATCAACGCAAAAGACTATATTCAAGCATTGAAGAATGGTGGTGCCACCCATCTCGTTATCGAGGCCCCGCCGTCTTGCAAAGAAATGCTCGATGAGTTCAACCGCAGCGGAAACCTTGACGAAAGCAAACTGCCAATTCTTTCTCAATCGTCCTATTTTGTCGCCATGCTTAAAGCTGCGCATGCGGCTGGTTTAACAGTCGTAGCCGGAGATTCCGAGCACGGCACAAACAGCGATCAACCTGATCGGAATCCAACAATGGCATCAACAATCGAGAATATCCTCAATCAACCCGGTCAGAATCCTCAACATCCGAACAAAGTCGTCTTTTGGGTAGGACAGGCACATCTATGTGATTATCACAAGGCGCAAACATCGCAGTACACAACAGCAGCGGAAATTCTCCGAAGCGATCATATAAAATTGGCTACCGTCGCCTATCAGAAGAGCGATTCGTACAGTCTAGCAGCACGCGCCGCCTCCGTGGTTAGCGAGCCGACCATGATATCAACAAGCAAGGCCAAAAACTTCGGTGAATACGCTGATGCTTCCTATACAACTGAGAACAGTTGGGACTACGTGATTCTCTATCCGAATAGGTGATGGGAAGGCTAGCGCGCACTAGTGAATGGAAGAGCACAATCATAGATGGACCATAGCGAACACACTTTCGGAGTCAATGAACTCACATTCCGCGGAATCATGACTGGTGCCGCCAGCCTTCCCGGTTGTCACGGAGCGACCGGGGTTTTGACCAGCATCCTTACCATCGCCCTATTACTTTCTGATTGCAGAACCCAAAGGTTTCGTTTTGAATCCCAGGTAAATTGAAGATTTTGAGTTAATCGGCCTTCGAACTCTGAGGCTGAGATATTTGGTTGAATAGCATGCTCCTTGAGGGCAAATATAGCAGCCAAATGCGGTTGGGGTCTAAGTTGCAACCTCACCGCGGAATTCGAAATCATATAATGTAGGGTATTTCCATTGCGAAAAGAGTATCCTTGATAGGTACCTATCTCTCTGCCAAAAGAGGCACCGATTAGCCTGGTACAACCCTTACTTATAGCGCGTTGATCTAACTCCATTCTAAAATCGTTTGCGTGCTTCACTCTGGTGCCTCTTCGTTATGGAGAAAGGAAAAGTTCTGGCGAAACCTTGAAGAAATTGGAAAGTCTCAGTACAAGCGCTTTGCTCATGCCGCGCCTACCCGATAAAAACTCCGAAATCACCGATTGCGTCGTTTCTAATTGTCTTGCCAATTCTGACTGAGTCAGATTGTTATCTTCCATCAAGGATTCCAAAGCTCGTTGAGGTGTCATTTTGGGAATCTTTTTGCTGTGCGCTTCTTCATATTCCCTGATGAGCTTTCCGAGAATAGATAGATAATCACTCTCGTCGGACGTCCTTTGAGTTGCCTTCATGACTAGTTCGCTAAAAATATCTGATGCCGCATCAAGCATATCGTCATCGTGAATTGGACGCAGAGGAAAGCGCTTGATGAGCGCGAGGTATTCTTTACTTGCTTGTATTGTACGGCTCATATTTTCCACCCATCGTAATCGGCGTGTGTACCGACTTTTGCTATCCGCACGATTTTCTCTTCGTAGACCACTTCGGCAAGGACTCTGTACTTGTTGCCAGCACCATTAAACACAATCAAGCCTTTTACGTAATCAGCACTATTAAAAGTGCTTTTAACGTCAACTAATTTAGACCATTGAGCAGCTTCAACCTTCCTGATCCACTCCGCAAATGGGACCCGAGCGGCTGCGTGTTTACCAACAAATCGATCAATTGATCTGCGGTTTTCTATCAGCATACTTTTGTCCTTTCGAAGACCAGCATATCGCATATTGCGATAGTTGTATATCGCATATTGCGATAATTAATCTTTCCTTACTTTTCTGGGCGGAGTCTACCGTTCCGTCGTTTACCTGTGGATGACAGTCAGTACTTAAGAAGGTTTATGGCCTCTCGGGTATCCGCCGGATCAACGGCGAGATATTCCTGTAATTGACTAAGGCTTGAATGCCCGGAGATCTCCTGAATAGTCCGTAGCGGGACGCCGGATCGACTCATGTTAGTGAGGCAAGTGCGCCGCATCGAGTGTGTAGAAGCGCCTTCCAAGCGGAGGGTGTCGAAGGCATCTCTGAGAATAAGGTGTGCCTGAATGCGGCTCAAATGGCCATCTTCTGATTCATCGGAAGGGAAGAGCCATCCCCAACCCAGCCAATCTTGGATTGTTTGTCATAGTAGGTCTTGAGCAGATCCCGTAGCTTGGGATGTGTGGGAATGTCCCTGTAAACGGTACTTTTCTTCTTCAGTCTCACGACTTTGAGCGTATTTCGTATGCCACCATCCTTGGTGTCACTTTCAGAAGTCGACTGCACAACTGTTCAGAAGACGTGTTCATCAGGTTTATTGCATTACTATTTAGCATCAAATATAGTGTCATTTCTTTCTGTGCAAAAGCTTTTTCCCGTCTGCCCGAATGTCACCTGTAGGACTAACGTAGCGGTAGAGAGTTTGGCGAGTGATCGCTAATTCGCGACAAAGTTCAGTCACAACCGTATCTTGCTTCCCCATTGCTGCCATTGCTAAATGGATCTTAGCGGGAGTCATCGTATGCCGACGTCCGCCCCTCCTGCCCCGTGCACGTGCCGCTGCTAGGCCTGCCCGCGTTCTTTCGGAAATTAGCTCACGCTCAAACTCGGCGAGCGCAGCGAAGATTCCAAATACTAACTTACCCGAGGCTGTAGTTGTATCAATATTCGCTCCTTGACCTGTCAGTACGCGCAATCCAACTCCGTGTTTAGTCAAGTCGTCGATGAGATTTACGAGGTGGGTCAAGCTTCGACCGAGGCGATCTAACTTCCAGACAAGCAGCGTATCGCCCTTACGAAGCGCCTTTAAACAGGCATCGAGCCCGGGTCGATCATCTCTTTTCCCTGAAGCGTGATCCTCGTAAATGTTCTTTTTGCTTACACCAGCTTCAATTAATGCATCTTTTTGCAGTGCAACACTTTGGGAGCCATCTGCCTTTGACACACGCGCGTAACCAATCAACATCGCTAACTTTCCTTTGTCACTAAAACGAGTGTTTGCGTGACAGGTAAGGTGCATGCCAATTTGCAGCGGTTTCCTGTCACTTATTGAGTAATATTATCTATGTAATGCAAACCTTATCTTGTTTAAATTTATGACAGGGGGAAAACAATCGTGCTTTTTTCTCCTTAAGCAAGGTTTTGAAGCGCTTTCGGATTGGCAACTCGCCGCTGTTGTATATGTAGGTATGTAGGCAGTGTCGTCCTGTGGTGCCGTCGGAATTAAATCTCATATTTGGACCCTTGCTGAATAGCTATAGATGTGCGGTTTGACAACATAAAGGAAACCGTTTGTACTTGGTTTTTCGCACACTTCGCAAGCGCCTATTTAGGCGTAGAGGATGATTTTATGAGCACAAAACTTGAACAACAACTGGCGATGCAGGCTCTGGGCAACAGTTTTGCTGCCGAGATGAAAGCTGCAATGGATC
>CAJCIF010000452.1 GCA_903970355.1 Actinomycetota bacterium | reverse complement strand
TTGCATCTGCACCTGGTGTAGTTGCAGCAGGAGCACCGGCGGAATCTGCACCTGGTGTAGTTGCAGCAGGAGCACCGCTTGCATCTGCGCCCGGTGTAGTTGCAGCAGGAGCACCGCTTGCATCTGCGCCCGGTGTAGTTGCAGCAGGAGCACCGCTTGCATCTGTACCTGGTGTAGTTGCAGCAGGAGCACCGGCGGAATCTGCGCCTGGGGTACTTGGAATAGCACCGCCGGTGGTATCTGCACCCGGGGTACTTGGTGCCGGAGCACCAGCACCATCGAGACTTGTATTAGGCTGTGGCGAAGCACCAGGTGGACCAACATCATCATGTCCTGGAGGTGTGCTTCCGTCAGAATTAGGAGACGTCGGAATGAGTAGAGAGCCAGATTGTCTCAGTCGTGCCCGTTCGATATCTGTGTAGAGAACCAATTGAGTATGGTTCGTAATGCCATTCCACGAACGAGGCAAATCCGACATTCGAATATGCACCTTGCCGTCGAGATGGGCTGCTTCGAAGCCACTGTTAACCATGATTCGATTGACTTCGCGAAAAATCGCGTCGCAATTTATATCTTCTTTGGTCACGCCCATCCGTTGTTTGATCACAGATTCGGCAATATCGTAAAGAACCCCTCCCGGTGGCAAGGTTGTCACAGGCGGAATCTTCAATAGATCATCCATAGTTGTTGCGGGAGGATGCTGTGACGCATACTCCCTCCCAACATCGAGAATGCGGTTTCGATCCATCGTTGAATTTTCATGTAAGCCATGGTGCCCAGTATCGCCCTGGCTTGTTGTTAACGCATCGGACATGAATTTTCCCCTCAAGGAATTACCGCTCTGAAGGGTTGCAGACGTAGAATCCGCTCCCCTTGCCGTGAGCAGATGGTATGAATGTTTGCGTTACAACAGCGTGATCGAGATACCCGAACTCGTCGTAATTCCACCACTGGGCTGGAGATTAACCAATACCCAATTCAATTTCTACAATTTAGAAGTTTAATTACCGTTAGAACCACTAGGTGGATAGCGGCTCCAGCCAAAATCACCTAAAGCAGTTGCGATATCGCATTTGGTATCAGCGCAGTAGCCCACCAAAATCAAAGCTTGATCCTTTGGCAATGTTCCGGCAGCGAGGAGTTGTTGTGCTTCATCAGCAGAATTGATCGTGCTTTCTTCCAGGTCCCCGCGCTCGATGAGCACTTTCACTAACGGTGTTCTCTCTTCGGTAGCTTTCTTGGTCGCTTCATCTATTTGTTCTTGTGTAATCACTCCGGACTCTTTTAGAAGTTCCATCATTTCCGGGGGTTCATCCTGGAATATGTCTTCTTCCGGCAGATTTTCGTCCCAGTTATTTGTCTTGAGGCGACGTATATATATGAGTGCGTCTTCGTAAGGAGTGCCGCCTGTAATTTCTACGTACACTTTCCCAAAAGCTTCGTATGCTTGCTGGTCCAAAAGACCAAAATCCAGAAGCACTTGCTCGACTTCTACACCCTGTATAAGAGCGAATTCTCGATTGGCCAGCAGTTCATTGCAAGTAATCAAACCGGAATCAACAAGAAGATGGCACTTCAGCATCTCGGTTATGACCGGAGGCAAAGAGACATTCTCCTGGGCAAGAATGGCTTCGAAAGGAGTTTGTTGCAAGCGCGCAATTCTCAGGTAAGTCAAGCAGTCGTCTTCACTGAGAAATTGATGAGCGTGCGTCCAGTAAGCGATAATGGCAGCTTCCAACAATTCCGTACTAATGATGCGTTGCCCCAACAAAACCCAACCAGCCGGCAAAGCAGTTTCCAGGCTGATTTCCAATGCTTTCTTCTTTTGCTTTTCTGTAATCGCACTGATTTTTCTGAACATCTCAGCAAGAGGCTGATGGTGAGTTAGTCTTCTTCTTGTACGACGCAGCGTTTCTTCCAGGCTAAGCCCTTCCGATTGCACTATTCTTATCGCTTTCAATCCGTCTTCAAGCGTTATGCGCTGCTCTCGTACTAGCACTTGCGCTTCCAGGGCAACTTCTAAAAGTGCTTCGTCCAGATAACCATGCATCGAAAGTATGCGTCCAAGAGGCATGCGCATTTTAGCTGCCAGGTTTACCGAATTATCAAGATTTTCCTGAGTCAAAAAACCGGCCAAAATCAAAAAATCGCCAATTTTTAGTTTGGTCGGATCGACTGAAGTAAGCTTATTTGCTGTTGGCTGACGTTCCACACCAGACATAGATCACCTGGTAGTGTGGGCAACCACAATTGGAAAATCGGCTTCCTTGGCTCGTGTCAAAGCAGATTTCGCCGCCAAGATCATACTTTCAATATCGTCTCCATCGTGGGGGAGACTGGCAACTCCAAAAGCAACATGAAAGTTCTTTTTATCGAGGGCAGGTGAAAGTGGTGTTGCAGTGAGAGCTTGGAGCACTCGATTAGCAACATACGCACCGGAGGAAGAAGAAGTATTTGGCAAGAGAAGCGCATAATGCAAAGCTTCGAAGTGAGCGAACATGTCTAACGGCCGTTTGATAAGGTCAATCCGCTTCGAGGCAGTCATTGTTTCTTCAGTGGCAATTAGATCTGATCCACCATGAGATGCTCCCGATCTGCGGTTCATATCGAACACTACAAGCGAGAATGGCCAGCCGTACGCTTCAAATCTGTGAAATTCGTATTGCAAGAAGTAGAGCAAAGCTGCATAAGTGTAGATGCCGGTTTCCGGCCTTATAAACGTTCCCTCAATCTGAAGAACCGCAGATTTTGCATCGCCGAGAAAGTCCAGAGCGTCTTTTGCTAAGGCCTCCGGCGGTTTGATTTCAATTAGTCCGCAAGTAATGAAATTGAAGAGAATGGGCGTCCACAGAGACGGCTCCATCGGTTTGTCTCTTAACAAATCAGCAAGAGTGCAACGGTTACCAATCTTCTTATAAACTTCGCTCTGAATTTTGAAGTCAACTTGCTGACCTTTCGTAAGAAAGACTTTGAGTTCACCTTCACTCAGTTTTTTATGCTTTTTGACAAGGAAAGATTCATGCGTCAGCCCTTCCGCTTCCAAATGTTTCTTTTGATCGAGAAGTGCAATTCCTTCCATGATGGTGGCGTCAAGACGATTGTTGACGCTGCGCATGAGAGTTGTATCTTCGACGATGAAACGAAATGATCCTTTTGTCCACGCTACCAGTTCACTAATTGCCGAGTCGCCGGTATTACCCCCGGTGGCAGCATGAACAGGCGCTCCTTTTTCGAAATAAACTTTACCGACGCTTTCTTCACCAATAACTTCCAGTTTGCCGGTTAGCTGCGACATGGAAATGCTTTGCAGCAAAGTCGAGACCTGGATGTGCTGCAAGCCGCCTTCAAAAGCGGAAGGCGAAACGACTTTAGTGCCATGGAGAGCACCGCCTGTTAAGGCTCGATAAGCACGAATCACGGCTGTTTGAGCCGAATTAGCGGGTGAGCCGTCATAGAGGTTTTCAGGTTCACGGACACGCTCGGGAGCAGCACCAAAATCCGGCGAAACCGGCTTTTCGGCCGGACCAGCGATACCTGGCATAATTGACCAGCTTTCATCGGCGGCATCAAGATTTACAGGCGCTGTTGGCGCTTCATAAACAGGTATTACGTCCGGTTCAGGCGCAGCCGGTTGTTTATTCAATACGCTTTCCGCAAAACGAGATGCATCGAATTCCATTGAAGGTTTTCGCGCTTTTATCAAACTATTATCAGGCACTTGTCCGCCGCCTAATTGAGGGTTTCTTGCCGAGGATGAAAACCCCGCGCCTAAACCAGCGCCTAAACCTGAACCGCCAGCGGGCGGATGAGGTGGTTGAGCAGCCTTCATATTGGTTAAGCTTTCTCGCAAGCTTTTGGAATGCAGGCCTGCCTGGCGGCGCACTGCATCGACATCAAACTCTTGAGACCTGGTAGTGGGGTTGACTCCCTGGCTATGGGCAAAAACAGCTTGCGAGCTGTCTTTCATGCAAAGCATGTCGTTAATGAGATTGATATCGCCAGACTCGTATTGCCAGCCCAGTTTAGTTTCCCGCCCATCATCTTCCCAGAGCGTCCAGATTGGATGTGAGTGGTTGCGATCGTATTTGCAAATCAAACTGAACGTCCGAGCCCCGGTCATTTCGGACCACATAACTTCGACTTCCCGACCGCGGTGCATTTCTGCCTGAGAAAGTATATGTGGCAAATAATCCACGCCAGGCGGCAAACTGCGTCTGGGAAGGCGGATCTTTTGTTGGTCCGAATCTTTGTTTTTAGAGAACATGGTAATTATTTGGATTACGAGTTAGGGAAAGCCCAATATATCCAACAGGTCGCGGCGAGGGAGACTCCTAGGAAGTTGTTCCCAATAAAATGAAGCGGTAAAACGTTTAACGAACGGGCGCTTAAAGTATAGCTCCATTTTTCCAGCCTGGACCTTCTTTTTACCATTTTGGGCAAGCGGTATAGCCATGCCAGCCTTCCTTTCAAGAGCCTGTTGGCGATTTATAGGGCTAATGCCCGGCTGAGCTCAGGGTTTACCCCGGTCTATTAATAATCCCCGGACCGCAAAATGAGTTGAGTCTGGCTCACCCATCAAAGGGGACTCTCTCATGCAACCACTCAGAAATCTGTTAATGGCGCTCTCACGGATACCACCTTTATTCATGCTCCTCATAATTGTCGGCCTCGCTCTCACCGTTTCAATGATGGTGACCAATCAGATGAAGATGATTGACGCAAAAGCTGAATTAGAAAAAGAACGAATTGCTCATGATGAAAACCTTACCGCCGGGGTGGTCTTTGCTACGAAAGATGTTAGCGAAGGCGAAGTTATTCCGAGCGATGCTCTTGAGTCACGCAATATTCCAGTTCGCAAAATGCCTGCAGACGCCTTGAGCTCTTGTTCACTGGCGGCTGGCAGAACCGCAAAGTATGGACTTTCGGCAGGAACGATTGTTTCTCAGCATGACCTCGCTCCAATCGGAGTATCGCCTGGCTTTGAAAGCAAATTGCCGGAGGGCATGAGAGCTTTGACTTTTGGCGTAGACAATAACACCAGCGTTGCCGGTTTTGTCGTGCCGGACAGCCGAGTTGACATTCTGGCACTGGTTGGCACTGCAGGTGATACTAAAGCCTATCCGGTCCTTTCTGATGTCCGCATCATCGCTTCTGGGCAATCCTATCAGCGTCCACCCGGCCAAACCGCGGCTGTCCCAACAAGCTGTGTAACGGTTGCCGTTACACCGGAAGATGCCCGTAAACTTTTGCGAGCGATGTCGGCAAGCAAACTCTATCTCACTCTTCGCAACGAGCACGACCATACTCCAGTGGCAACAACCGATATCAGCAATCTGTTTGCAAAGGCACCGGTTGCTCTGAGCTCAAACACAATTCCATTGCCACCACCTGGCCCGAACCCAGAGTTTGTCCTTCCCACTCCTCCTATCGTGGGTGAAGGCGCTACTGATTCACAAGGGCAGTTTGCAAAGGGACCGAGTTCGAATTACGAAATTGAAGTGTGGTCCGGCAGCAAAAAGGATGTGCTTTCATTCGCTTCTCATTAAACGATTTGAAGTGACTAAACGGACCTGAAAGCGCCTTTGTCCGAAGGCAAGAGAGCTGGGTATATGCAAGCCCAGCTCTTTTATTTGGATTTCATCGAAGCAGAAGGGCACCGCCGGCGAAGCTTGCCACCATATCTGGTATCTGCCATCGGAAATATAGCTTCGCCCGTTAACGGGGAAAAACAACGGTTCGGTAGCTAGGGTGACGTTGGATGTCAGGAAAACTTTTACTAATCGTAGTGATACAGGGTGAGCAGCTGACAGTTGTTGACATCACGGCTTGTCTGCCTGTTTGAATCTTGAGGTCTTTACCCGGTTGCAAGGGCTGGGATGATCCTGTACGGTTTAACAAAAGTGAAAATCTGGTGAAATGATTGCCCTGTAGGCTATCAATCCGTGGAGAGATGGGGTTTTTGGCGATTACGGGTACCCAACTGAATACACCCCTTTCTTCAGTTGAAAAGACCGAGGGGGGAAGAAAGCATCAGCTGCTTTCTCTCACTTCATTGCGCTTTTTTGCAACCATCCTCGTTCTATCCAGGCACTGCGGTGAATGTTTTGGCATCAACAAACCAATTGATCCTCTCGCCATTGGTTTGTGGCAGGGGTTAACCTGCTTTTTTGTACTTTCCGGCTTCATCCTCACCTATGTTCATCCTGTCTTAAAAACGCAAAAGGAAGTTGTGGGCTTTCTGCAAGCGCGATTCGCTCGCATATGGCCCAGTTATGCATGCTCCCTCTTGTTCTATATTGCCATCATGCCGACTGCTTTAATGGTGCCGGGCGCTCTCTGGTATTTGGTTGCGAATTTCTCTTTGACACAGTCCTGGACTCTTTATCGTCCATGCTTTACGGCTTTCAACACCCCCACCTGGAGCCTGTCGGTAGAGGCTGTTTTCTATCTTTGTTTTCCATTTTTAGTTCGTTCCTTGAAAACTACCTGGTTCTGGAAGCTTGCCGCAAGCATTTTGATTGCACTGCTAATGGTGGCACTTGCCGCAGCGGAACACTTTCCTGATTTCCCCGCTTATGGAACAAGCGCACCACTCTTCATCAACATCAATCCACTGAGCAGATTTTTTGAATTCATCTGCGGCATGGTATTTGCTCTTATTTTTATGCAAATTAAAGACAGGGCAATCAGCGAGAATCGTGCCACTCTCTATCAGTTTGCCGCTCTTTCGTTGGTTGTATTTTCAATATTGCTTCCTTGCGCATGGTCATTGCCACCACAGCTTCGCTATTTGGAAGCGCTACGCTCGTGGATACTTTATTGTGGCATTGCACCGGCTTATGCCAGCTTGATTCTTACGTTGGCCCTCGAAAAGGGGTTGCTCAATCGTCTCCTGAGCAAGAGCACTTTGGTTTATTTAGGTGAATGCAGCTTTTCTCTTTTCTTGTTTCACTATCCAGTAATTTTGTTGTTTCTAAATCACAAAGCGATCTGGGCACATTTTCCAATCTGGATTGTTGCCACAGCCTGGTGGGCTGTTTGTCTTGTCCTAGCTATCGCTAATTTTCAACTGATTGAAAAGCCCTGCCGCAAATTTCTTTTGCGTAAATTCGCTTCATCCTGAACGAAAGGTACTCCATGAGAGAACCTTTAATAGCCATTTTCAAGTCATACAGCTCGTTTTCATGCACCGGAGAAACTTTCACCAGTTTTTCACTTTGTTGATTGCTCGCTCATAATGCGATTCCCCGAAAGACGGCTTGTAAGCTAACGTTGCGGCGCTCTGGCGCTGCGAGCATTCTCTTGGGGACCTTCATGGCAATGGCACAGGCTAAGCCGAGTGAGATCTCGCCTTCAAAAACCCCTGTTCTTGAAGGAAAGCGCACTAGCCCACATCAATTACTCGCACTTACTTCGATCCGCTTTTTTGCTGCGATGCTCATAGTAATAAAGCACGGCTTCGAGTGCTTTGGCATCACCAAACCAATCGATCCGTCAAATCTAGGCTTATGGCAAGGCGTGACTTGCTTTTTCGTTCTCTCCGGCTTCATTCTCACCTATGTTCACCCCATCATAAACACACGAAAAGAAGCGTTCCGTTTTCTTGTGGCGCGATTTGCTCGAATTTGGCCTGGTTATGCCGCTTCGCTTTTATTTTTAATTGTTGCAGTGCCGCAATTTCTAAACACTCCTCATGTTCTCTGGAAATTGTTCGCCAACTTTTCACTGATCCAGGCTTGGACCTTCAACCGTTCATGCTTCTCGGCTTTCAATACTCCCACCTGGAGTGTATCGGTGGAACTTGTTTTCTATCTTTCCTTTCCATTTTTGATTCGTTCTTTCAGCACCACCTGGCGTTGGAAGTTCGCGCTTAGCCTTATTCTGTCACTGCTTATGGTGGCACTGGTAACGGCCAGATATTATCCTGATTTTCCGGCTTTGGGAACCAGCGCACCTGAACTGATCAATATCAATCCTTTAACCCGCATGTTTGAGTTCTTATGTGGAATGGCTGCGGCAGTATCTTTTATGCATTCGAAACGTCTTAAGGAAATCAGTGAAAGCAAAGCAACGACCTGGCAATTGCTCTCCGTAATAGCGGTTATCTTTAGTATCGCGTTGCCTTCTATCTGGAATCTGGCACCACAATTCCGATCTCTTGAAGCTCTACGAACTTGGGTTATCTATTGCGGAATAGCTCCCGCTTATGCCAGCCTCGTTCTCTCACTTGCCCTGGAGAAGGGGCTCCTGAACAAGCTTTTGACCAAGAGCACCCTCGTTTATTTAGGGGAGTTGAGCTACTCACTTTTCCTCTTTCACTATCCAGCTTTCTTGCTATTTTTCCAATTCAAATCAATGTGGGAACACTATCCGATTGGATTAGTGGCAGTCGCCTGGGGGATAACATGCTTGCTGTTGTCGATGGCTAGTTTCGAATTTATTGAAAAACCTTGTCGTAAAGCCATTGTGCGAAAGCTGTCGCCGGCATAGTCAATCGTGCTTGCCGACATTTTTGCCAAGTAGATCAACCGGCTTCGTCAGGGCACGGCCTAATTTCCAGGTGCCGGATTGCACCATCTTATGGATGTCATCGCTGAGTTTAGAATTTGCCAGGCGATATTCTTTTATCTCATTACGAGACCAGGTGATACGTTCGCTGCTTATGACGAGGTCTTTCGAAACTTTCGTAAGAAGGTTGTATGTCTCTTGCAGTCTGGCACGATAACGTCTCAAATCTTCTTCAAGAAGTTGAATCTTTTCGGCAAGTGAAATCGGTTCCGATGCCAATTGCCTTTTTTCAATTTCGAATTGAGTGTCTACAAAAGATCGAGCCTTGTCCAAAGTTGGAAACTCTTCTTCCAACTTCATGCCTTCCTTATAAACAGGGCGCTTACCTGTATCAATTTCAGCACTCGGTTGGCTTGCAATCTCCGCACCCAGGGCAGCCTTTTCCAGAACAATCAATGGCTCAATTTCTACATCGAACTGCTGGCATAATTTCTGCAGCTGATCGAATTGCAAATCAAAGCTTGGTTGGCCGGAAGTAAGCAGGGTTGTACTGGCAAGATCCTCAAAGGACTTACTATATTTGGTGCCACCATCTATGCCAAGCGTATAAATTTTGCGCACGCCCATTCGCCCAAGTATCCCCACTGCGGCTTCCGAGCTGAAGTATTTGGCTTCAACAGTCCAGGGATCATCACCCTTTTCATGCGCAAAATCATAAGTAACAAGCCGCGCTGTGCTCTCTACTTTCTGCAACATCGGCATTATCTGAAGCCAATCAAGAAGGTTGAAATATTCGCTTGGAAAAAACTTGACGTTGGGAAGGCGAGGCATGATCAGCCAATCACAGTTCGTGAATATTGTCTGCCCGCATGTTTCGACAACATCGATATCTATAAGATGGGCGATATCGACTTTTACTTCGCGCACAACGTGGTTCAAAGCGAACGTATTATATTTCGTGAGATCGAATTCGTTTCTACGAGCAAAAGTTGGCCCCTTGCCCAGTAGGAGCCATGGCTTATCTGGAAAGTGTTTTGCGGAGATCCAATCCCTGAGCTCGATCATTATTGCTTCTGTCCAATTTCAATAAGGCTAACCGCCCGTTTTAGAAAGCGGTTGCGTATTGTGCAGCGACTATTTCTTCTAGATAGTAGTCGATCATGTCGTCCGGGTTGCCTTGGTTGACAATTTTTCCTTTGTGCATAACCAGTGCTTTATTGCAGAGAGATTTCAGTTGTTCGAGATCATGCGACACGAAAATTACTATTTGCGAATTGCTAAAGAGTTCAAGCAATCTGTTCATAGCCTTTTGCACAAAGTGCGCATCACCGGCTGCAAATATTTCATCGAGCAATAGAATTTCAGGATCGACAATGGCACCAATTGAAAAAGCCAGCCGGCCAAGCATGCCTGAAGAATAGTATTTGATCGGCATGTCGATCATTTCTTTCAGCTCTGAAAATTCGATGATCGCTTCTTCAAGCCCGCGCATTTGCTTGAATGATCTGCCCAACAAAGAGCCGTTTAGATAGATGTTCTCGCGCCCGGATAGTTCGTGATCGAAGCCTGTGCCAAGCTCGATCATTGGTGTAATTTTGCCCTCGACATGTATAGTCCCGCTTTGCGGCGGATAAATGCCAACCAGCATCTTCAATAGAGTTGATTTGCCGGCGCCGTTCATACCGACAATACCAAGCCTGTCGCCACCCTGCAGGGAGAAGGTGACGTTTTTGAGGGCGTCGAATTCAATGGCACTGGAGTCGCCTGAGTTAGGCGAAAACGTGCGGATGAATGTTTCCTTTAAACCAGGACTTGGATTCCGGTAAATCCGGAATCGCAAAGATACATCGTTAACTTCAATACGTGATGGCAATTTTTACAACCTGAATATGATGTCTTTTTCTCTCTTCATGAGAATGTAGAAACCGACTAAAAGGCTTACGAAGGCAAGTCCTGTGGGGATTAACCATTCGTTCAAAGTAGGTATACGCCCTTCGTAAATGAGACTGCGATAGAGCATGACGAAATAAGTGAATGGATTGCAGGCGAAGACGGCCTGATATTTTTCCGGAATCATGCTGAGCGGATAAACAATTGGTATCAAGTAAAAGAATGAGGTGAGGATTACGCGTACGAGGTGCTGAAAGTCACGGAAGTAAACGGTAAGAATGGAAACGGCAAGCGATACGCCACATACGAATGCAAACGTGATAACCATAGCAACAGGCAAAAGCAATACGGTCCAGTGCAATGGCATGCCGACGATCAACGCAAGGATGATCATGCTTACCAGACTCAGGCAAAAGTTGATGAACTCCGTTGATGCATTGACAAGCGGGAAGAATATTTTTGGAATATATACCTTCTTCATGAACCCTTCGGCATTGGTAATCGCCGTGCAAGAAGAAGCAATGGATTCAGAAATAAACTGCCAGGGCAGCATGCCGGTAAAGAGAAAAATGCCGTAGCTTTTTGGATCGCGTTTGAACAAAATCGAAAACACGGTCGTCAAAACAACCATCATCAATAGCGGACTCAATAGGCTCCAGGCAAAACCCAAAACCGATCTTTGATACCGCCGGCGGAGCGCGTTTACAACGAAGCTAAAGAAAGCGAACTTGATGAAACGCAGTTCGTTTACAGTTCGGAAAATATAAACAGGAAAAGAAGGTTTGCGAGCCGGTTCGGGAACGACATCGTGCGGACCGGCTTTGGCAAGGACGGCAAGACCGTCGAAATCTCCAATTTCAGTCTCTGCGTTGCCCTGGGTAGCGAGGACGCGATTTGGCGGAGACGCAGTCGGTGTGTCTTGTTCTAAAAAAGTCATTCAACAAAAGGAGGCGACGGATTCCAGTGCGAGCCGGCTAATCAAGAGCTGGCCGAACGTAATTATACTTGGCTACCGGAACGGTCACGGGCAGAAATCACTCATTTTGTCTAAGAATTTTCTTCCAAACGGCGAATTGGGGGCAGGTCAGCCTATGCGACGGTGAGCACAGTCTAATGGTCGTCATGAAGAAAGGGCATGGGGAGGCCGTCTTGCCCCTTCCATGGCTGTTGCGTTAAGCGGGCAACAATCGGCTGGGCAAAAATCAGGTCGGGCAGGCGAATCAATCATATCTGTTGCAATTAGCCTCGATCCGCCGTTTATACGCTCATCGACAAGCTCTCTAACCATCTGAGCAAATCTTGGATGTGCTCCGGCTGTAGCAGCTCGAGCCATGTGGATGTTCAGTTCCCGGCAGAGGGCGCTTGCTTGCGTATCCAGGTCGTAAACCACTTCCATGTGATCGGACACAAAACCAATAGGCGCAATGACAAGCGCTTTGACGCCATCTTCAGATCGGCTCTTTATGTAGTCACAGACATCGGGTTCAAGCCAGGGCTGAGTGGGAGGACCACTGCGGCTTTGATAAGTAAGTTTGTAGCGATCATCGTAACCAAGACGTTTTGCGATAACCGCACTTACTTCTTCAAGTTGGGCCGAATAAGCGCAGCCGGAAGCCATCGACATTGGAATGCTATGGGCAGTGAAAACAATTTCAGTTTGTTGCCGTTCGCTTTCCGGAATTTTGGCAATTGCAGCAGCAATGTTTTCGGTATTGGCCTCGATGAAACCGGGGTGGTTGAAGAATGGCCGGATTTTGTCTACGCAAGGCGCACCATCACCAACTTCCAAACGGGCTCGTTCGATATCTTCAAGATACTGTCTACAGCTTGAGTAAGAGCTGTAAGCAGAAGTGACAAGCGCGAGTGCATGTTTCACACCATCAATTTTCATTTTCGCTAATGTGTCGGTGAGCATGGGGTGCCAATTGCGATTTCCCCAATAGATAGGCAACTTCGGACCATCAAATTGAATGAGGGGTTTTAGTGCATCGATGAGCTTGCGATTTAAATTGTTGATGGGACTGACACCATCGAAGAGTTCATAATGATGCGCAACAGCAAGCATGCGTTCTCTCGGCACGTTCTTTCCGCGCAAGACATTTTCTAGAAACGGCATTACATCTGGCATTCCTTCCGGGCCACCGAAAGAGACCAGAAGGAATGCATCGTAAGGAGCCAGTGCGTTATCCGTCATCGCAACTGTTGTACCATTTCCGCGTTTTTTCTGGGGGGAATGTTTTCGTAACGAAACCATGCAAAAACGATGGTAATTATTGCGGCGAGTTGAACTTAAAAGAGCTATATTTGAAATTGTGTCAGGCCGTTAAACGATTGGCACAGGGGAGTCTCAAAGATGTTTCTGGTATCCCATTTAATACCGCCCACGCAACAGCAGTGCCTGTCGCAAGTGGGCTGTTTAAGTGCCGGCTGCGGAGGCATCGGAAGCACTGGGAGTCACGATTATGAGGAATTCAGACGATCTACCTGACCTCGATTTAGTAAGCGACATATTTTCACCCCAACATTTGGCGGAAGGGGCAGATGCTGATGATAGGGGTGAACCGAAAAGAAAGAGGGGCCGCCCTCGCCGCCATCCTGAAGTTGAAACGACCGAACAAATAGACATTCAAACCGATGCGGGCGAAACCGAAACACCAAGTAGCGATGAAAGCACGAAAGGCGCTATCTGGTGGTATCTCAATGAAATTTCCAAACACAAATTACTAACGGCAGCTCAAGAAATTGAATTGGGACGGGGCACACAAGCTGGTGATGCGCAAGCCTTTCACGGGCTTGTTTCCGGCAATCTGCGCCTTGTAATCAGCATTGCCAAACGCTATTTGCACCAGGGTATGGATCTCGAAGATCTCATTCAGGAGGGCAATCTCGGCCTGTTGCAGGCAGTGCGAAAATTCGATCCCAGCCGGGGCAACAAATTCTCGACCTATGCAACATGGTGGATTCGCCAGGCCATCACGCGTGCTCTTTCGAACAAGGCTCGCACAATTCGTTTGCCTGTCCATATAAACGAAGTGATGTTCAAACTGCGCCGCGCTGCTAAGCCATTCTTCCAGGATAAAGGCCGTTACCCGACCATTAAAGAATTGGCGGAAGCAACAGGAATTGATGAACATGAAATCGGCCATGTTCTTAGGAGCAGCGTTGCCACGTTATCCATCAATGATTTCGTGGGCGGAGAAGATGAAGAGACACTCGACAAATTTATCGAAGATAAGGCAACCTTAAAGCCGGATGAATACGCAGAATTGGAACTTCTGCACGACAAAGTTGATAGTCTCTTGAATCAGTTGTTAGCTAAGGAACGAGATGTAATAAGACATCTTTACGGATTGGCCGGCAAAGATGCAATGAATAGTCGCCAGGTCGCCAACGCGCTTTCTATGGAGATAAACGAAGTGCGACTCACGGAAAGCCGGGCTTTGCGAAAACTGAAAAAACTCACAACCAATAAGAAACTAAACGACTACTTGGTGGAAGCTTAGTAATATAGTGCAGTTTGACACTGCTTGATCTAGGCGCTATTTTGAAGCGCGAAGTGGACTGCGCTAAAAATATGGAACAAAAGAAAGTCTCAATTTGCTTGCCCGTCTATAACGGTGCAAAATATCTGAGCCAGGCTATCACAAGCGTTTTAAATCAAACCTACCAGAATTGGGAATTGCTCATTGCAGACGATTGCTCAAGCGACCAGTCGCCTGAGATTGCCAGACAATTTGCCAAAGACGAACCCCGCATAAAATTCTGGATTAACGCAAAAAATGCCGGGCTCTTCGCTAACTACAACATTTGCATGGAAAAATCGACGGGCGATTTTATCAAGCCTTTTGCCCAGGACGATCTTTTTGAGAAAGATTGTCTAACCCGTATGGTTGCCGAGCTTGAAGCCAAACCAGAAGCGACTCTCATAACTGCTGCTCGCACTGTTATTGATGAAAACGGAAATGCGACCGGCCTTGAAAGATTCTACGATCAAACCAGTCTCTTTAAAGGCACGGATGTAATTGCCGAATATATAAAGACATTCAAATATCGCACCGGCACGCCATCACAGGTGATGTTCCGCCGCAAAGACATGAGCACCGGGTACGATACCAGCTATTATCTTTCCGGTGATATCGAATACAGCTACCGCATTCTCGAAAAGGGCAGTTATCTCTATTTGAATGAAGCGCTGGTTTGTTTTCGCAGGCATGGTGAATCGGCAACGGTGAGCATGCTCAAAGACATGTCTTTCGTTTCAGACTCTTTCAAGTTGTTCAACAAGTACCGACATTTTCTCAAAGACGAAAATGGCAAGTTGCCGCTTGTACACAAGCCCATGATCGACAGCCTGACCGCGAAAGTGAATAACGCAATTTGCGAAAGAAATATTCAGTATTCCGATAGCGATGTGCATGGCAAGCTGGCTGCGGACGAAAATAAGGTCAATTACGAATTTGCGGCCTATCAGGTTCTCTTGTACGCAGCCGAATTAAGCCTGGAGCTAGACCGACTGCGAGCCGAGCGCAAACATCAAGAAGAGGGCATAGCGCAGGTGACCGAGAAGTTTTCGGCGTTGCAGAAAGAGCGCGAAGAAATGCGGGCTCGTCTCGAAAATCTCGAAAATGTCATGCAAGATCTGTACAAAAGTCAGTCGTGGCGACTCACTGAACCCTTTCGAAAAATCAAAAATTCGCTGCGATCATCATGACAAGTATCGAATAAGAAGTAGTTCAGTATCAATCACTTCTTAGCAACTATTTAGTTTGCACCCTTCCATATTTAAACCGGCGCAGCATATCATCTGAATGCGGTCTGGGCTGTTTGCATCAGCTCTTTTCGGCGTTAATACACTCCACTCTGTGGGACCCCCTACAGTAGCGGTCTTGCGACTCTCATGCCAAATACAAGAACAGTTTCGGTCTGTTTGCCCACCTTCAATGGCGAGCAATATTTGGCGCGGGCAATTGAAAGCGTGCTGGAGCAAACCTTAACAAGCTTTGAACTGATTATTGTTGATGATGCCTCAACGGATCGAACGTCTGAAATTGTGGCTAAGTACGCAGACAAGGACAAGCGCATCAAATATTCGAGGAATGCAAAGCATCTCGGCTTGTTCCGCAACTACAACGCCTGTCTGGAAGAAGCAACCTGCGATTACATAAAACCATTTGCCGATGATGATGTGCTCGAACCGAGTTGTCTCGATAAACTCTCTGGAGCGCTTGAAACTCACCCCAGTGCAACCCTTGCTAGCGGTGCCCGCCTCGTCATAGACAAAGCGGACAACGAAGTAGGCATCGAGCGGTCTTTCGAAAGCACAGGCATTGTGCCGGGCGAAGAAGTGCTGCAAGATTTCTTCACGACTTTTTTCAATCGGGTTGGTTCACCAAGCCAAGTTATGTTCCGGCGCAAAGATGCCAAACTTGGTTTTGATCCTGTTTACCAGTTGAATGGTGATGTCGACTTTTGGTTAAGGCTTTTGCAGGAAGGTGATCTCTTCTTTCTTGAAGATGTTGTTTGCCGAATAAGGCGCCATCCAAATTCAGCGACGGTGCGAGCTACAAAAAATCTTTCTTTCATGTCCGATTCCTTTTTGCTCGCCGACAAATTTACCGATTATCTAAAAAAACAAGGCAAACTGCCACCTGCCATGCACAAGAGGATAATCAACGGATTGGTGCGCAAATTGCGCAATGCCAAAAACGATCGCGATCTAGCCATTGAGCCTGTCCTGGAAAAAAATGGCAACGGCAGCGAAGCACAGAAATCGCTCGATTACGAATCAGTCGCACAACAAATGTTGCTCTATGCAGCCGATCTCAAAACAGAATTGGAAGAGCTCAATCGCACAACGCTTCAACAAAGCGCAGAGTACGAAAAGCAAATTGAAGATT
>CAJCIF010000451.1 GCA_903970355.1 Actinomycetota bacterium | reverse complement strand
AAGCAGATCCGCCCCAAGTAGCCAACTTACCGTTGAACCACCTTTGTTTTGCAATCCATTGCAGAGTCTCAATGCCATCTTTTCGCTCACTCCGCAAAGGATAAAATGAGCCTCCCGAACCGAAACGTCCTCTTGTACCTTGGATGACAACCGTGTAGCCGCGTTCGGCCAGGATACGTCCAATCAAGTTTTCGTAAAATGTACTTTTCAATGATTCCGAAAACGGAATTCGGATTAGGACGGTGGGCGTCTTTTTGACGTGCTGTGGGTGAAAAATATCAGCGCGTAGAGTAACTCCGTCCGAAGTAACAAAAGAGGTATCCTTTTCCATTCGAACTGCATATTGCGAACTCCGCATACCGAGCTGCTTTGCTAAGACAGAAGGGAAGAGTTGCCAACCTATCCAAAGTCCCAACATAAGAACTAGAGCCGTCGTAATCGAAGCGTTACGAATCTTTCGAACTGGGTTGGATAAGTGACCTGGATTTTTAGCATAACGTAGATGATAGTTTGCCAGAACGAGTAGAAAGCTCGCTAGAACCCAATGAAAGAAAATAGGAAGCGCTCCGCCTGTCCATCTTTCAACTGGATAAAGTCCCATGTGTATGATGTATCGAACGACCATGACAAATAAGTACAGTGACCCAAACTTAAGAAGGCGATCACCAAATTGATAGTTAGGTTTAGCAAAGTAACCACGTCCACTAGCGACGTCAGCACTAACCTTCGTATAGATGCATATTATTAGGATCTGGCATGGAAGCAATTCCGGATACGGCAATAATCCAGAAAACCAATCTTCCATCGAGGGTAGGTACGGAACGTTGAAAAATGCCACCAAAGCTTGTCCCAAAACGCGCAAACAAAACAGGGCGGTTAGTGTGATCAGCGCCGCAGCATAAAGGCGCTGCTCATTTCTGTGAGGCTGCTTTAAAACGGTCATAAAAGTACCAATGTCATTACTGGCATTATCGTCTTGGAAATTACCTGTACCGGGTGAATGAAAACAGTTTCGAAACTGTCTCCAACTCACTTCAATGAGTTGGCCGGATCTCATGGCAAGCGGCGCCTGACCTGGTATATTTATTGGCCCAATAACTTGCAGCGGCTCAGGAAAGAGCCGGTGCTTTGCGCAAGAGGTGAATTCATGAACCGCGACCAATTTACTCCGAAAAAAGAAGACCGCTTTACTTTCGGACTCTGGACCGTTGGAAATCGTGGACGCGATCCATTTGGAGATGCTGTCCGGCCACCTATCTCTCCTGTCTCAATTGTTAAGAAGCTGTCTGAGCTTGGCGCCTATGGCGTGAATTTGCACGACAACGATCTCGTACCCTTCGATGCGACAAACGCCGAACGGGAAAAGATTGTGCGCGAATTCAAAACCGCTCTGAAAGACTATGACATGCAAGTGCCTATGGCAACAGTGAACCTATTCTTTCATCCTATTTTCAAAGACGGCGGCTTTACCTCTAACGATCCTCGCGTAAGAGCATTTACCTTGCAAAAAACCATGCGCGCTATTGATCTCGGAGTAGATCTCGGCGCCAAGATTTTTGTGCTGTGGGGTGGTCGCGAAGGCATAGAAGTAGATGCGAGCAAATGTGCACTGGAAGCTCTCAAACATTATCGTGAAGGCATCAACTACTTGACCGAATATGTCAAAGACCAAAAATACGACATGAAATTCGCCCTGGAAGCGAAACCAAATGAGCCACGTGGTGACATCTACCTTCCCACAACAGGTCACATGCTTGGATTTATCGCAACACTCGACCATCCTGAAATTGTCGGCGTGAATCCGGAAGTAGCGCACGAACAAATGAGCGGTCTAAACTTCTATCACGGCATTGCTCAAGCTATTGATGCGAAGAAATTGTTCCACATCGATCTCAACGATCAAAAGCCAGGCCGCTACGATCAAGATCTGCGTTTTGGAAGCGAGAGCCTCAAACCGATGTTCTTTCTCGTGAAACTTCTAGAAGAAAGCGGCTATCAAGGTTCAAGACACTTTGATGCACACGCGTATCGAACTGAAGATGAAGAAGGCGTTTGGAACTTCGCACTCGGATGCATGCGCACCTACAACATACTGAAGTACAAAGCTAAGCAATTTGCTGCAGACAAAGAAATTCAAGATCTCTTGCAAGAACTTGCAACTGAACGCGGCAAAGATCAATACAAACTAGATAAGTACGATCGCAATACTGTAGGCAAACTGAAAGAAGCACAATTTGATATTGATGCTCTCTCTAAGCAAGGCGCCAAATACGAACAACTCGATCAACTGGTAAACGAGTTGATTCTAGGAGTTCGAACCAGAGTTGCATCGAAAGACGAAAATCTAGTTGCTGCAGCATCACGCTAACAAGCCCAATAAGGTGATGCTGGAGAGGGGACACCGCATTCGTGTCTCCTCTCCTATTCTTAGGAGGAAGAACAGCAGCATCTCTAACGAACACTTTTGAAAGTGTCTGTCACATGACTTTGTTTGTTTGAAGTACGAAAGAATTGGAAAAATTCTTGGCGTTCACTAGCCGGCTCGAAATAAGTCGGCAGGAGGATCAATGCGCATTCGTACTCGAATCATTTCCTCAATACTTATTGCATCGTTGTTCAACGGCAATCTTGGACCGGCATTCGCGGCATCTGAACTGCCATCATCTCCATACATGCCAGCTTTTGAAACGGTAAAGCCGAAAGCACATAAAGGACACGTATCGCATACTCGATTCAAAAAGGATTATGCAGTTCCAGTGCTTGAAAAATACCTGCTGGAGGGAAAACTTCAAGAAGGCGAGGTAGCACTGGCATCTGAATTACAGCAGCATAGCGATGATGATCAATTGCGCTTCGGTCTCGGAATGCTCCAATTCTTCCGAGCCGTCGAAAAGTTGATGCAAGATTTTTATGTCTATGGCGTGCATGATCCATTTCCTAACTTTGATAATTCTGGCCACCAATTTCCGCTGCCTTTCAACCCGAAACCGGCACTCCTTACCTATGGTGGGGCTAGGAGAATAGCCGAGAATCTTTTGGAAAATCTCTCGAAATCAGAAGCAACTCTTTCTGATATTAAGGATCCGAACGTTCAACTACCGCTGCATGTCGGATTAATTCGTCTCGATCTAAATAGGGATGGCAAAGTAGATGCAGACGAAACACTGTGGAAGCTCTATACAATGGTTCAGACAAGCAGACACATAAAGCAAGGTCAGGCAGAGCGTTTTGTCATCAATTTCGATCGTGGCGATGTGCACTGGTTGAGAGGATACTGTCATCTTCTCATGGCGTTTATTGATATCTATCTGGCTTACGATACAAGGGATACATTTGATCGAACCGCTCATCTGCTTTTTAGTAATGTCGATTCACCATACAAATTTCTTAGCCAGCGCGTGCGCATTTTCAATGAAGATGCAGAATGCAGTGATTTGCTCGATCTGCTCGCAGGAGTACATTCGATCAGATGGGCTGTAGTGGAGCCACAAAGAATGGAAGAATCACTGCATCACCTGGAGGCAGTGACTGATCAAAGCAAAGAATCTTGGAAATATATTATGGCTGAAACAGACGATGATCGTGAATGGCTCCCAAACCCGAAACAAACTGGTATTATCCCGGGAGTAAAAGTAAAGAAAGAAATGATAACCGCCTGGTTAAACGCTATGGAAGAAGCACATAAACTTCTTGCCGGAGATCTGCTGATCCCGTTTTGGCGGGGCAATGATAAACAAGGTGTCAACTTACGGAAAGTTTTCTTGGAGCCGAGCACATTGGACATCGTGCTCTGGATACAAGGTAAAAGCGCCGAACCATATCTGGAGAAAGGTAAAATGTCGGAATCCGGAGTTTGGTCTAAGCTTCCTGCCGAGTTCGGCGAACATTTCCCAGGTTTCGCCATGTGGTTTAACTAAACGTGGAAAGCTATGAGACGAGTTGACCTGATTTCACTTCGTCTTTTAGTTGCTCCAAGTATGCATTTAGATGTTCAGTGAAAAGTCCATGCATAACGAAGCGCTGCGACAGACGCAATGGCCCCACAAGAAATAGAGGAAAAGTATTGTAGGCCATCGTTGCAAGTTCAGGATTGCCGGTAATACGCGCGATTCGCAGTGCAAGCGTATGATCGAACTGCAACGAATTGATCGACCTCTCATATTCATCTGCTGTGAGCAGTAAACAAAACATTGCTTTGAAAAGTTCGTGTGCAGTTTCAAAATCGAGAAATTGCGTCCATTTTTTCTCGTGTTCATCCGGATTAATTTCAATTTTTCGAATAGTTGAAAAATCCAGCTTTTCTTTTGGTATGGGCCACAGCTCATCATTGCAGGTACCAAGATCGTGCAAAGCATTCATTAGGACAATGTCGTGCTGCACAAAGCTCTGCTCCATAAAGTCTTCAATCTTCTTCGGGTAAAGTTTCGCCAACTCAACATTTTTCCGATTCGAGTTCGAAATGATGAAGTTGATGAGATTCGATTCCGTCCAGAAGTGTCTTAATACAAGAATGTTGGCTTCTGGAGTCACGAACCAGCGCATGAACCAACAAATTGTCCCTTGCAACGCGTTGTGGGCAGCAAATTGTATTGGGACGAAACGCTTCAAAAAGTATGTAATACAGAGTATGCATGTCGCTGAAAAACGGCATAAATGCATAACACTAGCCCTAAGCGGATTTTTTAGATTTGCGATCCAGTAGCCCAGGGCTTCCTTATCAATAGGCAGTGTGTCATCAACAACCAGCACGTCGAGCAACGAGGGGTTGATCCTGTTATACATTGTCAATTTCCTCTAACTGCAAGGCATAAAGCCTCGCCACAACACGTGCAGTCTTAACAATTTCCGCATGCCTTTCAACTGCCGCCGGTTCATTTGTGAAAATCGACATCATTTTATCGATGTGACTTTCATCGTTTTTGCCGTGATAGGAAAGAAACGAAGTCGACTCTTCATTTATACTCAACGCGCTTTGAATTCGCAAAGCCCATCGTTCCGCCATTTTCTGGCCAAGTCCTTCAATGATGAACATTGCACCCAGCAAGTTAATGGGATTGGGAAGCGATGCCTGTTGCATCAAGTATGCTGCTAAAGCTTCGGTACCGATATTACGCTGAGCTGAAACAATATCATCGAGATTGCCACCAACTTTTACGTAATCGTGCTCGAGCAGTTTATAGTCTCGATGCTCATCATAGGCATGCCCGATCACTTTCGAGCGAAGCTCTGCAAAATCAGCGGTGAAACTGGATGCAGCTCGCGTAATCCAACGGGCACCCTCTACAACTTGCGGGCGAAGATTTCGCAGCAGCATTTGGTAGTGTTCTATTGTGAATTCGCCTCGCTCCAGGCGCTCAATAATTGGAATACGAGATAACCGTCTTTCAAAATCAAACCAAGCAAGCGTCAAGTCTCGCAAAAGCGCTTGAACATCGCTTGTCGGTGTGAGCATCTTTTCTGCCGTAGACATTAGTTAACCCTCCACTACGGTAAGTTTCGCATAGGCGGTACAAAATCTTCCGCTTTCCGGAACGACACAAAAAACAACTTGACCTGGAACCAACTTATTCGACGAAATAAGTTCATCCAGTGCAATGAAAAGAGCAGCAGCCCCGGTATTCCCCTTAGTGTAGAGGTTGGTGAACCACTTCTCTTCTGGAATATAACAACCCAGCATTTGCGAAAGCTTGAGAATTTCGGTGCGGAAATAGTGAGAAGAGTAATGACAAACAAAATGATCAATTTGATCAGGATCAATTCGACCTGCATTGATAAGCCGGAGGAATCCATCTACTCCAACTTTCACTATCTCTTGCAGAATATTCAGGTTCTGGCGAATGAGAAGAGCACCGGCTCGTTCTGCTTCCGCGTATGTGTCGTAGTCTTGCCATGATACTGCTTCATCCAAATATTTAGCTGGGCTGGCAACTTTCGGCATGGTTGCAAGAGCTGCTGTACTATATTTGCCGTTCTGCGGTTCTGAACTTTGACTCGACGAGCGTGCCTCGCGACCATCTTTTACGGTCCAGGCGCGCTGATTGGTTGTGCCGCAAGACATGCAAAGATCGTAGCTGCTGGCAAAGGAGAGAATCTCAATCCAATCAACACGTAAACTCAATCCACGTTGTCGGGGCGTATCTTGAATCAACATGGCACCAGCGCCATCTGAAAGCATCCATCGCAAGAATTCTGCTTCGAAGTCAAACTCCTGATTATCCAAAGCTTCATAACGGGATTTTTTCAGCAACCTGGAAGAAAGTTCGGATGCACAAACGATAGCGTTGCGTTTATCGCCAAGACGCACGGCATTTGTTGCACTTTTAAGTGCCATCATGCTGGAGCTGCATACACCATGGGTGGTGAGGATCTCACAAGGAGGCAGTTGCAAAACAGCCTGCACAACGCTTGCCATGCCTGGCAATGGCAGGTCACCCTGCGTCGTTGCCACTGCCAACATATCAACCTTACTTTTATCGATCGTCGATTTTCGCAAGCAATCAACTATTGCATTGGCGGCCAGCTCACTATTCTGATGAGTCGATCGTTGTTCGCGATCCATTGCATAGTGCCGACTTACTATGCCATTGCTTTTCAATATTTTTTTGCGCAATCTGGATTCTTTGCCATTTACAGCACCGAGATAAGATTCCATCTCCTCGTTGCCGATTGGCTGCCCGGGCAGATAATTACCGCTGGCTGTGATGTATGCAGGTATAGACATTTCCTTAGTTCCCATAAAGTTAAGAGGATACTGATTGCGCTTTCCTTTTGTGGTTCCAACATCTGAGCAATTCCCCAATGTATGGGAGAATGTCGGCGAAGATCATAAGCGCCACATAACATAGCAAGTAATGTGCTGAACTCTTTGGTGTGTAAATGAGACCGAGGTGTCCAGCCCAATTGAAACTAATCAGGTCTATGAATGCATTCCAGTTGATACAAATGATAAGCGCCACCGCATAGAATGGAAGCGTTTCCATAAAACTGTGAACATGCAATTCCAACATGCTGATATTGCGATGCTGTCTTGCGTAGCTCACATCCTGATGGGCTACCCATACATGGAAAATAAGAGCGCCAAACATTATGAGCAATATGCCTACGTTTATTTCAAACAATAATCCGAGGAATATCGGTATGCCAATTTGCACTCCCATGAGAGCATGAAAAAGTGATTCTTTAATACCAGCAGTTTCTTCGATTTTAGAATGACGGTGGCAGCAATAATCAATGAATCCCATGATCAGCCACAGTGGCAAAAGGCCGTAAAGAATCAAATCAAAGACAAGAACTGGAATTGGCAAAGCTCTAAGTTGGTCGTACATTTCACCCACGCAGGTAACTTAAGCCCATCCTACTGAATTAATAGGCTAGCAGAGAAATTGGCAAACACTTCAGCTAATGTTTGGGCGAGTGCAGTAAAGTATTGATCGTTTGAGGAGGGACGCATGAGAGATACATCGTTATCGCTGCTAATCAAGATATCTCTCTTGCTGCTACCAATTGGTTTTTTAGCAGGTTGCTCTGATGCTCCCGAGAATGCAAAGCCCCCGGTCAACCAAAACGTGAATAAGACAGAAAGTAAACCACCGCTTGACCCTATTGAAGAGAAAAAGCTTCTGGATGGTGCTCAGAGATTGATAGATCAAAATAAGAACGTTGAAGCAATCCAGCTCTTAGATGACTTCATTAGCCGGGAAACATCCATCGTGAGGGCTTATCACTTACGAGCCGATGCCAAGGGAAGACAAAAGGATTGGGCAGGTGCCATACCAGATTGGTCAAAGATTCTGGAGCTCGAACCAGACAACCACGATGCCCTCGTCTCGCGAGGTACTTGTTACGTTTACACCAATACTAAAGAGAATAAAGAAAAAGCCGTAACCGATTTTACGCAAGCGCTAAAACTTAAACCGCACGATGCGCATGTCTTGGGCTTGCGCGGCTGGGCTGAAGATGGATTGGGAGAGCGGGAAGCGACCCAATTGGATCTTGAGGAGGCTATTAAACTCCAGCCAAAAAATGAGAATGCCCATGCGATTTTAGCAGGCTCTTATAACGCTATTTCAGATTGGGACAAGTCTCTTAAAGTATGCAATGAAGGTTTGCAGATGTTTCCCAAAAGCGATTGGATGATGATATCGAGAGCGGATGCTGAAAAACATCTAGGCAAATACCGCGAAGCAATCGCCGATTACAAAGCGGCCTACGCCATTGCGCCTAAGACGTGGGACTGGACACGTTCTGGTATGGAAGAATGCTACGAGAAACTGTTGGATAAAGAAGGGAAGAACAAAAGCAAATGAAAACATTGACGCCTCGACTATTAATTTCCACCTTGTTAACTGCTTATTTTTTGTTCAATGCAAGCACTGTAGTCGGTGCAGAACACCGAAAGACGCGTGAAGAAATTCAGAAGGAAACTGAAGCAGCTACCGCTGTCAAACAAGCGCAAGATATATTGATGAAGCTGGCAGAGCTTAAGCACAATATCTACGGTCAAAACGACCCTGATGCGGCAATTAAGAATCGAAGGGAGCGAGAGGAAAGAGAAGCTGCCAAACAATCTGCAATAGCTCAATTGGAATTATTGGGGACAGATATCGCTCCAGTTTTAGCCCAAAATTTGAATTCATCATCCCAAGATGTTGGCTTTGTTTGCTCGCAAGTTTTAACCAAAATAGGCAAGCCTGCGATTAAACCAATTCTAAAAGCAATGGATGAACGGGGAGAACTAATTTACGCAAGAGCAATTTTTCCAGCAATGGGCAATCTCGCAGTTCCAACTCTCATAGAAACGCTAAAAAGTGGTGATGTAGGTCAGCAGCAAGCGGCAGCAACCGCTCTGAATTATATGACGTTCCCCACCGGACCGATTGACCTCAATCACAGACTGATCAGACCGAATACTCTTTTTTATACCGATAATAGAGTCACTTTATCCACAGACGATTTAGCGATCATCTGCCAGGCCCTCTCAAA
>CAJCIF010000450.1 GCA_903970355.1 Actinomycetota bacterium | reverse complement strand
CGTGTGCTCTTCCGATCTAGAACAATGCACCCTTCTCTTGGATCGTCTTTCTCTAATGTAGTGGTTATCCTTCCTACAGTATGGGAAGCGGACGCGATATTGATGATGGCTTTGAACAGGCCAATGGATGCGTCACCGGATAAAAGGTTCCATAAAAAACCTTATCTGGTGTGGAGCCAAAAATGGCAGCGCACGCGTATTAGCTTGATAGTGAGCGGTATCGGACCTCTCAATGCCGCCGGAGCAGTCGGTTGGGCCGTGGCAAAGTATCAACCGGAGGCGATATTGATGACTGGCTCAGCGGGCGCGGTGCATCCGAATCTGTTGCGCGGCGATATCGTCATCGGTAGCTCCTACCGCTCGCTTTTCTACAGGGATTCCTTAATCAATCGGCGTCGATATCTATACAAAGGTGAACCCATGCAAACTGCGGAAATCGATGCAGATCCGATGCTCCTGAACTATACAACAGCAGCCAGCATGAGCGCCCTTCCCTGTATGCCAGCATGGCCGAAAACGAGTCGCACTCCCAAACTCATAACGGGATGCATCGGCAGCATGGACCACCGGATCACCGAACCGGAGGAATTGCAGCGCTTCCACTCCGAAGGTGTTGTAGCTCAAGACATGGGAAGCGCAGCGGCAGCCATGGTTGCAGCCAGCCACGGCGTGCCTTTCATTGCGATTCGCGGGATATTCAGTAACGGTTTGCGCGGATTGCAACAACCAGGTTCAGTTAAAGAGAATGTTGCCTCTTCAACTGCATCCCACAATGCGGGCGCGGTTATCGCTTTGGTGCTCCGCTATATCGACGAAGGCCGTTGCTGAACGAAGCGAAACGAGCGAAGGCGCGAACTAAAAAGCGCGCCTCTCTCTTTCTTCCTTTTAGAACCCCTTTCATTTGGCGAATCTTACTATTATATATAGTTTTTATATTTAAAAAGAAAGGGGATCGGTTTTGGGACCGATCCCGAATCTCAGGCGCACTTCTCTTGTCGTTGCTGTTTCACTTCGATCGTTTCAAGAATCCGCTGGCCAACGCCCTTGAGATAGTAGGTGAACGCAGTGTCACTCACATCACAGGTCGTCAGACAGCACGTATGACCTTCAACACGGTAGGTGAAAACAGGCAAATCATCCATATCCGGAAGGTGACGTTCATCCGCCAGTTGGCCTCCGTTGCCGTTATTGAACTGGAAAATACCATTCGGTACGCCATCACCGCGCAGGAAAAAGGTCTGATCCAACTTGATCCGACCTTCTACCTTTACGTCGGCGTCCATGTTTTTGCCAGGGACGTAACGACGCGGCTTGAACACAATGGGGTACGTTATTTCGGCAATGTGACCGTGCCCACTGAACACGGCTGTTACACCGCATTCCTGAAAGATGTCGAAAAGCATCCGGATTTGCTCCTCGCCACCATGGACGGTATCAGCCGAAAACGCCGGCTGGTGAACGAAAACGAATTTCCAGGCCGCCGTCGTTCCTTTGAGCGTTAACCGTACCCACTCCCTCGTTTGTTGGTCGTTCCAGTTCATATACTGGTTTCCGTCCAGAGCCAGAAGGAACATGGAGCCGAGGTTGTAAGCGAAGTTGGTGGGTGGCAATTCTACTCTGTTGGTCGATTGCAGAAACGTTTGCAGCCCGGCAGACCCTCCGAACACCGCAGCAATAGCGGGTTCATCGGCAAAGTGACTGTCCGCATTGTTGTCGAAGAAGAGGAAGTATGCCCAGAGTCCGATCTTGTTCTCGCCTGGTTTGACGCGAATCATCGGACGACCGAGTTCGTGGTTGCCTATTACAGCAACGAACGGAATCGATCGAAGTAGAGGAGCTCCCTGAGTTGGATCAGCGACATCGCAGTTGTAGACGCCGAAGAACTTCTCAACAAATTCCTCCCAAACTCCCCAGTCGTAACAAAGATCGCCACCGAACACAATTACGTCCGGCCGTTCCTGGTGAAGATCGAACGCGATTGCTTTCGATCGCAACGATCCATCTCCGCAATCTGCCAGGAAACCAAACTTCAAGTTTGGAGAGCGGGGCACATAGGCAACGGCAGCGAAGATCACATTGCCGTTTTGCATCAATCGATATGGTACTTGCGTACCTTGTTCGAGCCCAAAAATTTCGGCAGTAAAACGAAAGTGTTCCGGAACTCCGGGCAACCGCACGATGCGCTTACGGCGGCGCACGGAAATCCATATCGATTGCCCCGGCTGTTGAATTTGCAATTCAATGTTAGGCACTGTGCCATGCCAGTGCATGAGGAGATTGAAACGATTTTCCGCTCCTTCCGAAGTCCTTTTCGCAAGTTGCAAAAATGGAGCTACCAGAAGCGGTGTTGATTGAGCGTTTGTCGGCCGCTCTGGCGCGTTTGTCGTGTTCATGGGACCTCCATTTTTGCTGTATTTTTGTATTAGTGAAACGAGAGCGGGCATGGCATCGCTGCCATGCCCGTTAAAGGCACCATATGCAGTTGCATAATCCGATTCAGCCTTGTTGTTGGTTTTGAGTTGCTATGCCGCCAGAGCGATGACGTCCTTGAGCAGGCGCGGCATAGAGGCCGGGTGCACAGCGACAGAGGCTTTCAGTTCGAAAGTAGTGAAGTCAGAGAGCGAGGCTTCGAGAACTTCCGTTGGAGTGAGGTTCTCAGCCGAGCAAATCAGCTCACCTCCTCGATAAAGCGCTTCGACGCCGGGGCCGATTACGAGCACCAATCCTTCGCGGTCGACGGCGTCAGCAACTGTATCGACCTCTCCGAACCCAGGATGCAGTGCGGCGGCTGCTGCACCGGCACCGTTGGTGGGCCGTTCATACAGCAAGATCGGATTCACTTCCAGTTCGTTGGGTTTTCGCCAGTCGCCCAGCAATACGCCACGTTCCAAAAGCAATTTGATTTGCTGCTCCTCCAGATTTGGAATCGTGCTGGAGAGTTCTTCGGGTGCGGTCGTTTTTTCGAGGACGGCATCCAAAGCCGGCAACAGCTCAAAATATCGCGCGTCCTCAATGGACGAACGAAGTCTGGCTGCGCCTGCTTTGCGAAGAAATCCCTTCAAGCCGACCGCGGCGTTGTAGAGCACAAACGTAAGCCAGAAGGGATTTCGACAGGTGATGGCCGCCTCGTCAAGAGCCTTCTTAGTAAAGTAGCGTTCCATGGAGGCGCGGCTAACCGCGAATCCATCTACGGCGATATCGGCTGGACAGTCGCCGAAATCCCAGGGGTCGTCGGAACTGGCGCCACGGCGGAATCTCAACGATTCACGTTGATCCCACAGCGCAGTTAGCACAGGTGCGGTAGCGGTATTGTAAATAGGTTCCTCACATGTCTTTGCGAAATCGTCGTCTGCCCAAACCCCACAAAGCGGGAGACTTTGGCTGAATATAAGGGTTAGCGTCTGGGCAGTAGTAACGGGGTCTCGCAGTGGGTTGATAAGTTTGTCAGCGTTCAGACGCTAACCGGGCTAGAGGAAGTCCAACAACTAAGGTGAGGTGAAAATTAAAGGTCACGATTCTCCTAGCTATCAGGTGGTCGAATTCACAATTCCTGCACAAGGAGTATTCGATAATATGGGTTCAGTTAGAGGTGAAGATATGCCTGTAGTAAAAAGCCTATTCACAACTGGCGTTTTGGCTCTCAGCCTGGCAATGGCGTCGATGACGCCCGTTTCTGCCGAGGCAGTACTGCAAGGTGAAGTTTGCTCTATACGCGTCCATCAATTAACCACTGGCATTAAGTGGTATTCAAATTTGCAAGAAGCACAAGATGCTGCTCGCGAACAAAATAAACTTGTCTTCTGGATGCACATGCTGGGCAAAATTGACGGCGCAACGTGATCAGCCGGCAATAGCTTGAGAGCCGTGTCGCTCTCTACGGAACCGACCTTCAGCCTTCTCAAAGACAACTTTATATGTGGTTTCAAGGACATCTCCGGCAAAGGATATGCAGGAGCTTCCGGAAAACACGAGCCCGACCAAAATGCAGTTGACACCACTAATGGTGCCGGACCGCATAACATTCAGATGTTTGTAATGACACCAGACGGCACGGTGCTGCATTGCTTGCCGGGCTATTGGCACTCGCAAGATCTCGCCAGTGAACTCAAATTCGCGCAGAAGTTGAACGCTGTCTGGAACGATCCCTTCATGACTGCCGAAGAAAAGAATGCTCGCTTTAAAGAACTCAATCTCCGCCAAATCAGTTTGGAACCGCCGGGAATGAGTAAGCGCAGTCACATGCAAGGGTTCGATTTACAATACGAAGCGAAAAATCGTCCGCATTCCGATTTTTTCAAAGACCCAAGCAAAGTCCATGCAAAGATGGCTAAGGGTGACGATAACGTCAACACCGTTGATATCGTCATGCACGAGCGCATGGCCGCTCGTCCGTTCGTAGCTTATAAGAAGTTCGATACTGCTAATTATTGCTGTTACGGCAAAGACGAATACGACAAACACGAGCAATACCGCAACCCCGATGGATCAATTACACCAGGAACAAATCTAAGCAAAGAACCAATGATCGGAAACGATCCACGCGCTCATCCAATCCAAACACAAATCAAAAGACAGGGCATAAACGCATTGCGCATGGGCTTACAATCTGCCTTGCACTAAAGTTGCTAACCCAGCTGCGCGAGTACAGTTGCTGGAAGCGGTGCTTACAGCAATTGTAATGATACCGTATATGGTGCCTCCAAGGGCCAAAAAAGTAGTTGTCGGGAAGTTTGGGACGATGAAGATGAGTCTCCATCGTCCCGGTTGGTGGAACTATTTAGCGCAAGCGCAAGCCCGTTAAGAAACCGTGCAGGAAAGCGCTTGAGGCATGCAGGGCGAAAAGGAAGGCGAGCACGGTGCCTACCACCCGTATGACCGGTATCCAGGGCGCTAGGGCTGGTTGCATGTGTCTGGCAAGAACATGCGGCAAGTGTACAAAGGTTGCCCAACCAGCCCATACACCGATAAGTAGCGGCGCGAAAGCGAGTATGGTAGCGACAAGCCCGTTGGCCAGCACAACGAGAGCGCCGATCATGATGAAAAGCCAGATGATTAACGAACTACCGCAACCACCATAATAGGCTGGACGATAGTAGCGAGGACCCACCAAATGGCGGGAGAAAACAACTGCAACGATGAGAATGAGAAGGAGCGGCATTTTGGAACCTTTCTGATTCGCAGCTATCTTTTGTGACCGGCAACGGCGGTCGAAATTGTAATGTTACCTGAGACAACTTATCCAGTTTGCCCAGGGATTGCTCCACGAGAGGAGGTTAGCAGCCTCACACGGCCGCGGAAATTGAGAGTCGACTTGTGTGTAGCCCAGTTACGCACAGCCAATTGGTTGCATGGTGGCGTGATATAGCTAACTGAGGCTGAATTTGAGAGTCGGTATTCCAAATAATCGAAAGCGGAAATGTACCTTGAAGTATAAACACGAAGATCTACTGTTCAAACGCACTTACTCCGCCATAGGGTGGAAAACCGCAAGACAACAATAATGACAACTGACAGTGGTCGCTTGGAATTTTTCAAAGTGGTCTTTATTCGCAATGGATGGGCGATAGAGCAATTGAATGGTCTGCGAATAATACTAATGTTGATCACCTTCGGATGAAGGCTAACAGGTCTTGGTTGACTTCATTCTTCAATGTGGATATAACCGCATGCGGTGCCCCTGGATATATCTTAATAGTTGAGTTAGAAATGAGCTTGGATGAGCGATAGGCGTTGTCCACGGGAATGATTTGGTCATCATCTCCGTGTA
The DNA here is from genome assembly GCA_903970355.1 of Actinomycetota bacterium. Taxonomy (GTDB): domain Bacteria; phylum Cyanobacteriota; class Vampirovibrionia; order Obscuribacterales; family Obscuribacteraceae; genus CAJCIF01. The sequence goes on along the minus strand of CAJCIF010000450.1, from coordinate 1,287 downwards.
GGATCAGAGTTGGCACGTCAATTTTTTTCAGATCCTCAGTCATATCTGTCTCTGAGAATGCCTTTATGCAAAAATAGGCAGCGGGGAAGCCACAAAGCATTCCCTGGCTCCAAGACGAGTCGAGCAACGCTTCAGAGATATTTGCACCGGGTCGGTTGGTACCAAAGTATGGAATCGCCAGGTCTTTGAAAAACTGGGAACGGTTGCCGATGAGCGCGTGCCTCAACCCATCATAGATTTCGATCGAAACTCCCTCGGGATTTTCTGCAGTCTTTAGTACAAGGGGAGTTGCTGCGCTGATGAGGACAACCTTATGTACTCTCTTGATACCATGCCTTCCAATATACCGTGCCACCTCACCTCCGCCCGTGGAATGGCCGATCAGTATGGCGTCTTTGAGATCTAGCGTTTCTAACAACTCATTGAAATCATCGGCGTATGTGTCCATGTCATTACCCTGCCAGGGTTGGCTAGACCTTCCATGACCTCGGCGGTCGTGTGCGACGCAGCGGTAACCCTGACTCGCAAGGAAGAACATTTGATCTTCAAAAGCATCTGCGCACAGCGAATACGCATGGCTAAAAACAATGGGTTTACCTTGCCCCCAATCCTTGAAGTAAATTTGGGTGCCGTCTTTGGTTTTGATGATACTCATAATGTCCTTTCGGTGCCGATAGCAAGTTCGTATGATGTTTATCACATCCATTGTCTTTCAACCCAAGCACCAGCTCATTCTGGAAGATTTACTTCGTTTTAGAGTTTCAGCGGGTACTTCATAAACATAGCGCTAGCTCAACTGCGCGAGAATGAAAACCATTTTCGTTTGGTGAATTCTGCCTCACGGTGGGGCTTTTAGCGCAGGTTCATGCAAATGATAATCATTCTCGCATGACTGATTTGCTGTTGGCTTAAGAACGTTCGATCTACCCCATAAATACCCCCGTTTAAGAGCTTTTCGCTAAGCAGGAGCGGCTGCAAAACTCCGTCCAACAAATTGAACGCTCGCATCACGCTGAGGCACACTGAAGTGTCTCAATTTGTTGTTCAATTCGCACAGGTTTTTCGGTCCAAAAAGGTTACGCCAAGCGGCTAAATCTGCCAGTTTCATGAGGTCAGGCGACCTTGTGAATTGGACTTCGTTGAGACATGCCACAACATCACTAACAGTTAAACAAAGGAGTCGTCATGACAAATGCACAGTTCACCTCGGTCACCCTGTTGACCGGCTTTCTTGGAGCGGGCAAAACAACGCTTCTCAATCGCATCCTCTCGGAAAATCACGGCAAG
>CAJCIF010000449.1 GCA_903970355.1 Actinomycetota bacterium | reverse complement strand
TACAACCGAAAGAATTGAAATGACCAATGATAATGCTACATTCGACTTGCGAAAGCGACTCTTCATTGCTGCTCCAAACGGTTTCTCTCTCAAGTATAGTCCTGCCTGTTGGAACTGCAAATTCTTTTTTTAAGCGCTCCGTAGCCGCTTCGCAGCGGAGCTTCTATAAGCGCTCCGACGCTGCGTTCGCTGCGTCTCCGCGCGTGATCAATTAAGGGGGCCCGTCCGTCAGTTTTTGCTTCACCTGTGTGGCGGCAACGCGATATTCCGGATTGAGCCGCAGTGCTTCCTGCAGTTCCAGTTCAGCCTCAGGAATTCGACCGCGTGATTCATAGGCCAGAGCAAGAGCCATATGAGCAACTGAATCTTTTGGCGCTAATTCGACAGCTTTTCGAAATGAATTGAGGGCCTTTTGGTGAAATGCTGATTTCTCGAGAGCCAGACCGAGACCGAGCCAAGCCTGGGAATTTTGCGGGTATTTTTTGATAACACGAGAATAGAGATCTTGCGCTTTGTCCCAGTTCTCGTTGTATAGCTCCTGGGCAGCTACGTGTTCCAGAGCATCTATGTTTTCCGGATCACAATCAATTGCCTTTTGCAGCTCTGCCTGAGAATTTGCATACTGTCCCTGTTTTGCAAACAACATGCTAAGCCCTATGTGCGGTAAAGCTTCTTTCGGAAAAGCGGTTACTGCTGAATTAAGAGTTTCCTGAGCGGCTGCAAGTTTTTCTGTGGAAAGCTGGCAAAGTCCAACACCCACTTTCGCTTCCATTAAATGCGGATCAAAACTGGCGGCTTGCTGATAGTTCTTAAGTGCGTCTTCCCATTTACTTCTGCGAGCAAGCGCCCATCCCAAATTCATATAGGCAACTGCATTCGATTTGTTCAATGCAATCGCCTTTTGTTCACATGTTATTTCCTGATCTATTTCACCCTTAGTGCCAAGAATTGCTCCCAAAGCAGCGTACAAATCGCCACGTTTTGGTTCGGTATTGATCGCCGTTTCCAAAAGCCTTTTGGCAGTGTCTAATCTTCCTTCTGAAAATGCTTTTTTTGCTTCCTCGACCGCATCTGATTTAGGAGCAGCTTTAGTCGCTGTAAAACTCTTTTCTATTGGCGGCAACGGCATTAGATCACTGGGAAATTCTCCGGCTCCTTTTCCAATCGGAATAATAATTGAACCTGGTGGCATAAGAGCCATTTTTGTTTCGGGTTTCCCAACCGGCTTTTGAACAGGCTTCTCAAGGGTTTCGATCGGTGGCTTTTTGACTGGGGGAGTTTCGACGACCTTTTCTACGCTCTTATTGGGATCGGTAATTGCTGAGATCAGTTTATTAGCTTCACCACGTGTTGCATGCTTTATACGGATTACATTTTCGTAGTTGCGTTTAGCAAGCTCGTTGTTTGGTTCCAGAGCGAGGGCCTTATTCAATTCTGCTTCTGATTCCGATTGCCCACCCATGTTAGAAAGGATGGTAGCGAGTTGAATATGCGCGTTTACATAATTGGGATTTAGGTCGAGAGCGCGCTCCTCAGCAGCTCGTGCCTTTGCAAATTTGTTTAAGTGCAAGTAGGCAATGCCCAAATCATAAAAGCCTAGTGCGTTAGAATCTTCCAGCGTACACGCCTTAAAGAACTGCTCTGACGCCGCTTGCCAATTACCTGACTTTGCGAAACCCTCGCCTTTATCTATCAACTCTTTATAGGGAGTGTCTAAAGACAAAGCTGGGCTCTGACTCAGAAGAAATACCGTTAAGGAAAAGAAGATACTCTTGTAGCGCATTTTTCAAATTATCGACCATTTTTCGTTCTTCTTCCTTGGAGATCGCTTATATGTGTAAAGCTGGCGCAATGCTTATGCCTTCGATATTCCTGGCCATAAACTTGGGTTGGCTTGGAAACAGCGGGCTTGCTCAAAACGCCCTTGCTCCATCACCCCCCCAGATCGGCTTGCCACCTTCCAACCAGCAGGATGCCCCGAAAGTGCCTCTATCGTGGCGACTGATCGCCTACGGCATGACTACTGATAAAACCAGTGCCAAGAAAATCAAAGATCAGTGGACTCTGGCAATTCCTTTTGAAAGGAGCTACAAAACCCTCAATGCCACACTCTCTCAGCTTGGATTTACAATTGTGAGTGCTTATCCGGCTGCCGGTCAATTTCTAGCCCAACCAGTAAATGCTGTTAATACTTCCGGTTCCGGCCAATTGGTTATCGTGGCAAAACCAGTTAGTGATTCCGAAACAACCTTTTTGCTTCGTATCATCGGCGACACAAAAACTCTGGACCCGCGAAACACAGATCAAATTCCTCAGGTTATGACCAATCTGGTTCAGCGAGGAGAAGATCTTTGAGTAACAATGGCAAAGCGATCACTCTCGGCATAACCGGTACGATTGGATCCGGCAAATCCGCCGTGGGAGCCATCCTGTCTGATCTTGGTGTGCCAATCATTGATACAGACAAAATTGTGCACATGCTCTTGAACTCAAACAGCGAAGTTCAACAGCTTGTGACAGAACGCTTTGGTAAGTCTTTGTTGATTAGCACTGCATCCGGAGAAAAACAAATTGACCGAAAAGCGCTGGGAGCCCTGGTTTTCAACGATGCAGGCGCCCGCCGCGATCTGGAATTGATTTTGCATCCAAGAGTGCGAAAAGAATGCCGCCGGTTAACGGCCGATTTTGCCACTAATGGTGCTACCGTGGTTGGTGCTTTAGTGCCCTTGCTTTTTGAAGCAAATCTCAAATCCGAATACGACGAAGTTTGGGCAGTTATCGCAGATGACGCGAAGTTGCGAGAACGACTTAAACTAAGAGACGGACTTTCGGATACCGATATCGAATGTCGGCTAAAGGCGCAGATGAGTCAAAACGAAAAGGCCAAACGGGCTGACAAAATTATTGATAATTCCGGAGATCTCGCTCAAACGAGAGAGCAAGTGGCATTGCGCTTGCATGAACTGCAACTGAAAGTTTAAGAAGTTATATACGTGACAGTAATACGCGCGTATAAACACTAATTTCCTCGCGCGATATCCGTCAACATTTGAATTTAACGCAGTTGCGGGAAAGGCTTCTTAACCTGGATTCGTTCGTATTGTTGCGCACGGTAACAGCAATTTAAAAGTCATGAAGTTAATAGGGATGTATACCCAACCTTGATATGTTCGAAGGTGCAACATACTTCACTTTTTCCTGCTGATTAGAAACCGAACAAAACCAAGAAACCACCAACTACTCGGAGAACCGCATAACCTTTTGGTTCTGATACTGGCAGGAGAGTATGGACCCGATTTCTGTTGAACCACCAACCCACAGGGGACTAACGATGACCTTTGAACAAAGCCTTGCAGAGTTTTCCGCTTCACTGTTGCCGCACGCCGATGCACTCGCTGACGTATGCGCAGCACTGCTGATCAATCCCACCGATTCTCAAGCACTCGACCAGGGGTTTCGCACAGCTCAAAACCTGACAGGCACAATCGATTTCGCACTGGCAATCAGGGGAACGACAACACCACCGGCAATGGCGCTCCTCGCACACGAAGTTCGCAACCCACTCTGTGCGATCGTCGGCATGTTTAACTTGCTCAGGAAGAAACCTTCCCTGACCTTCGCCAAAACCGCTCTCGATTCTGTTTTGCATATGCGCCGCGTCATCGAGGACGATTTGCCGGCCGAAGTCGTTTCGCTCTCCAGTCTTTGCCAACTGGTGGTCGATTCGTTCGTCGGTCTGTCCACCCAGAAGGGCATCGTTCTCAGACTCGACGTGCCCGATGACCTGCCCTTCTGCCAGATGCATTCCGTGCAGCTCAGGCAAATCATGCTCAACCTGCTCGGCAATGCGATGAAGTTCACACCGGCAGGCGGCGTCGTTTCGCTAAAAGCTACGCGTTCCGGCAGTACCGGTTTGATTATCGTCGTGCAGGACACCGGCTTCGGCATGTCGGAGGAGCTTCGTGTTCGGCTCTTCCAGCCCTATGTGCAGGCGCCCGAAACCGCTTCCCAAGGCTGCGGACTTGGTCTGTCCATCACCCATGGACTAGTCCAG
>CAJCIF010000448.1 GCA_903970355.1 Actinomycetota bacterium | reverse complement strand
GGCATGCAGCTCGGCATGAACAAAGAGCACAAGGTTGTTGTTATCGCTCCTATTGAAGGCACACCGGCTTTCAGAGCTGACATCCACCCCGGTGATGAAATTGTTGAAGTAGACAGCAAGCCTGTCAAAGGACAATCTCTCGATCAAGTCGTTAAGCAGATTCGTGGTATCAAGGGCACCAAAGTCAGCATCAGCTTCATGCGCAAAAACGACAAGGCTCTTGAAAAGCGCAAGGTTTCAATGGTTCGTGATGAAATTCCAATTCGAGCCGTTGCTTCTTCAGAAATACTGCCTGGCAATATCGGTTACATAAGATTGGATAGCTTCATTTCATCGAAAGCTAATACCGAGATGAAAGATGCCCTTCGCAAAACATCTACTGCAGATGGTCTCATTATCGATCTGCGCAACAATCCCGGTGGTCTCTTGTCTAACGCTATCGATATCGCCAACATGTTCCTTGATGGCGGTGTAATCGTAAGCACAATCGACAATGAAGGCTATAAGACCTCACAAAATTCAACGCGCAACCCGCTTTGCAAAAAGCCGCTCGTAATCTTGATCAACGGCGGTTCAGCAAGTGCCAGTGAAATTTTGAGTGGTGCACTGCGAGACAATGGCAGAGCTAAATTGGTCGGTCAAAAATCGTTCGGTAAGGGACTTGTGCAGGCCATCAATAGATTGGAAGGCGATGGCGGTATTAACGTCACGATTGCAAAGTATCTCACTCCTAACGATACTGATATCCACAAAGTGGGCATCGTGCCTGACTTTGAAGTGCCGCTGAAGGAAGATGATTACAGCAAGGGCAAAGGCCCCTGGTGGATCGATCTCAACTACTCAAGCTTCAAGCATCAACCCACTGATGGCAAAGATGTTCAGCTCAACAAAGCGATCGACGTAATGAAGTCTGAGATCACTAAGTCGGGTACGAACACTACCGCATCAGCCTCACAGGCGAAAAGCAATTAGTTAGGTACAACTAGAGTAGTCGTTACGACAAACAATTAAGAGGGATCGAATCTGAAGGTTTGGTCCCTCTTTTGCTCAGTGATCGACGACGCGCCAAGATCAAAGAAAATGCACATTGACCTCTTTAAGGGAAAGTTGGTTTGTCAGAGATTTTTATTAAAGCGCGAAAGGCGCTCCATATGTGGATTTGCAAGAGGTCCGCACTAAGCTCTAAAATCGGACCCAACTGACAAAACTTTCCGGCAAGGTGCCTGGGGCGGGGGTTAGCAGTCCATGCCTTCGATCACTCGTCCGTGATGGCGCAGTTGCGTCGTTGTAGCGATTGTCGTCGCGCGTTCCATGAGCCAATCTGGCGCTCTCCGGCCAGTAAGCACAAGCACGGTTGGGTCTTGCCTCAAGTCGAAAGTGGCTTTGACATTCACCCAGTCAACCAGCCCCACTCTTGCTACATCGAGCACTTCATCAGCAATAACGATATCGTCTTTCTGAATAAGGGCGTCTTTAAGATAGCCCAATCCTTCTTCAGCTGCTTGTTTGTCTTCAGGCAGGATGCCGTTGGGCGAGCTGTAGAGGCGGAAACTGCCGTGCGGACCAGTGCCGACTCGATTGACGCCGGTATAGAAGATATTGAGCCTGCCGAATCCTTCTTCATGGTTGTTAGCCAGAGCCCTCAAGGAGCGCCCTTCGCTGGAATTCGCTTCCAACTTATCGAAAAAGACGATCGTGACGTTTTTGCCGCGACCTAAAGCTCTCAGCAATAAACCGAAGGTGGCGGTCGATTTTCCGCATCCGGTGCCAAGATAGAGACGGACCCGTTCGTGTGTCGCTTCGGTGGAAACTTCTTCTTCAGTCGTTGTCATCATCATCGTCGCATTCCCCAGATCGCACGATGCATATCATAGCTATCTTCGCTCTTTCAGCACAACCGGAATCGGTCTCCCTTCAGCATTGACGCAAACATAAGTAACCTCAGCTTCTGTTACTTTAACTTCGCCATCACCTCGAACCACTTCGACATCTACGATTACGGTAATCGATGTGTGGCCAATCCGTTTGGTTGAGGTGTAAAAACTAACGACCTCGCCAACGTGCACTGGGTGCTTAAAAACAACCTCTTTCAAAGCGACAGTCACAAATCGCTGATTGGTATTCTTGGCTGCTTCAACCGCACCAGCCAGGTCGAGATGGCTGAGCAGTATGCCACCGAATATGGTGCCACGGCTATTTGTGTCTTTCGGCAAAAGAATTACCCTGATAGCGGGATCTCTCATTTGCTTGTGTGTTTGCCTCCGGATTCCGACTGCTCGATAACAGTGTTATATTCTGGTTGCTTGACTTCGTCTTCGGCGATCATAATGATCTGGCTAATGCTCATCCAGACCAGCCAGAGAATGACGCCCAGGACACCAATGAGATTTTCAGCGACTCGATCAGGTTTGGGAATTTTGCCGAATCTTCTATCAATTTTCCAAAGTGCATAGATAACGAATGCGATAAAGAGACCAAGCAAGCCGGAATCGAAAGCTCGAATCAGATCTGCTTTCCAGAATTCCAGGAAATCTGGTTCTTTGATAAACGTCACAAGCCCTGCAAAAGCAAAGGAGGAATAAGTCCACCAGTATGTTCTTGCGTTTTGAAAAAGTTCTTTATTGGACAATTTGTCTTTCGCGCTTTGCGATTCCGGTCCGGGGTTCTGGCTATTATAACTTTCCACCACATGGCAAGGCGCAATATCCGTCAATTTTCGTTTCAAAAGAAACGGAGCGACAAAATCGCTCCGTTTCGTACATTTTGGTTTCCTGCTTTTAGACAGTTGAATCGAGGCCGGAAGGATGCTTGTGAGCCAGGCTCAGTCTCTTAGCGACAACATCCCAATCGATATTTTTGAAAAAGGCTTCCAGGTATTTTGCACGGTCGATGCCGTAATCAACCATGTAAGCGTGTTCGTAGACATCGAGCACAACGATCGGCACCATATTTGCTGGCACCCACATGTTGTGCGTATCCAGACCGAAAAAGTCGAGATGGGCGCCGCGCGTGTTGTATCCAACCACTACCCAGCCTCGCATTGACTTGCCGGCTGCTTTGAAAAAGTCGATGAATTTACCGGAAGTACCCCAACGTTCATCAAGAGCAGCTTTCAAATCGCCGCTCGGGTCGCCGCCTTTGCCGCCTAAATTGCCGAAATAATATTCGTGATAGATGGCTCCGTTAACAGCATAGCTTTGTTCAAGCAGAAGCTCACGCAAAGGAGAGTAGGTAGCGTTGGCGCTTGTGATATCGACATCTTTGAGCTTGTTGTAAATCTCATTCGATTTTCCAACGTAGCCTTTATAGAGCTTCAAATGCTGTTCGATTTGGCTTTGTGAAAGGCCATCGAGCTTCTTACTTACAAGTTCACTAAAGTCACGAGCGACGTACGGTTCCGTTGCCGTTGGGGTCACAGCCGCTTTTACTTCACCTGTAGCACCTGTAGCCAGGACGGTGCCGGCAGCAATCGCGCCCATCAGAAGAACGTCTCGGCGTGACACAACGCCTCCTTCTGTTATTTCAAAGTTCCCGATGAGTTCGTTCTTTTGTCCAGTCATTGGTAATCTCCTACCTATCCGCCCCAAGATTCTGTCAGCTTGAAATCAATCTTGAATTAAAAATCATACTTTGCTGCCTGTTGCAATGAATTGAGTGTGTTGGCCGTATCTTAAATGCCTACCTCTGCTTAACATAGGTATAGATCCTACAAAAGGCGAAGTTTAAAGAAAATGAGCATGACAAAAGTTCCTTCCCAGGCCGACTCTGCAAAAAACGAACAAGATGAGGCTCGCGCCTTGAAGCCAAGCGCAAGTTACAGCCTTACCCTGCGATTGAAGATCAAAAACAGTCCAGGCATGCTCGGCAAAGTCACTTCTCTCATCGGGGAAGTTGGGGGCGATATCGGAGCGATCGATATTAATGGATTCGATAATGACTGCATTATTCGAGACATAACCGTAAACGTCGGTGATTCCAAACAAGGCGATGTGATCGTCAAGAAACTCGAAACTTTGCCGGAAATAGAAGTCGTCAATGTTTCGGACCGCACATTCCTAATGCACCTTGGCGGCAAAATACGCATAGCCAACAAAGTGCCGCTCAAAACGCGCGACGATCTTTCGATGGCCTACACACCGGGTGTCGCTCGTATTTGCATGGCTATTCACGATGAACCGGAAAACGTCTACAAACTAACGATCAAACGCAATTCCGTTGCCGTTGTGACGGATGGTTCGGCCGTGCTCGGCTTAGGCAATATCGGACCACAAGCCTCTCTTCCTGTTATGGAAGGCAAAGCCATGCTCTTTAAAGAGTTTGGAAAAATTGATGCTTTTCCAATTGCGCTTGCTACACAAGATACTGAGGAAATAATCAAAGCTGTTAAACACATTGCCCCCGTATTTGGTGGCATTAATCTCGAAGACATTTCCGCTCCTCGCTGTTTCG
>CAJCIF010000447.1 GCA_903970355.1 Actinomycetota bacterium | reverse complement strand
CCGCCGGTTCGCAATCTCGAAAACACCGCTGCGATTGCAGGAAAACCGACCCACAAGATCTTTTCTCGCAGATCATCTGGGAGTAGAGGTCCACCCCACGTAAAAAACTCGCGACGCTCCTGGGCTAAGTGCAAGTGCAGCCAGAGCAAACGCGGATCCAACCACCGTAATAGTTTCTGCATGCTTAACGCTCCTGTTTGATTTGTTATTCGGCTAACCATGTGTCTCAACATGCCACTATCTGCGATGCCAGGAACTAGCCGTTTCCGGGACGAGAGATAAGTGGCAATTCAAAAACTGCATGAGCTTTGCGCTGGAGGTAATTCAGTTTTTGTAGCGATCTCCTTTTTGCAAATTTGGGTTGAAAATGGTACTCAGACACTATTCTTTCGGCGCTCTGCGTATCGGGAAGAATTCGAGATATTGCCCGGTTTGTTGCGAAAATCAATTTGTTCTATTTGCAACGGATCGCTCCTTTTCTTTGCAACTGGTTTATACTATTTTATTTAGTATATTATTTCAAAAAAGCGTCCTGCAACGCTTAAGGTGGCATGGGGACCGGTTCGATTGGTTGGTTTACCTTTCGAACCGGCCCCGTTTGCCAGGTGCTCACGGCTGGTCGGCCGCTGCAGCAGGACGCAATTCATCGTCATCTTCGCCGCTGGATCCAGACGAATTACTAGCGCCAAGGGTGAGATCGACTTTTGCTTTCATCGCTTCCCAACGCTCAACACCTTCGTTCATCATCTGAGTACCAGCCATCACGACCCGCTCGATAGACGAACTCGGATCACGATTTTCCTTGATCAGCTCCTCGTAGGCCTGCACCATAGCCACACCGATGAGGTGCAGCCAATAATGCCTGCCATCTTCAGGGAGCTTGCCAATGCCGTTCTTCAAGTTCGGCACCAACGTTGCAGCCTTGTCCGACATTTCCTGCGTAAAGCAGACTCTGTCAGCCCAAGATTGCCCGCCGAGCGCCGCATACTTTTCGAACAGCAAGACATCGATAAAGAAATCCGCGACCTTCATGTAGTCTGCCCGCGGGAACTTGATGATGTGCGTAGACTTGATACCGTCTTCTTCTTCTTGCTGCTTGGAGTGCTTCCACGTCACGAACTTGGCATTTCCCTCCGCCGCGCACAGAGCATCAAGCTCGTTTGCATCAGAGATGAAACCCAGTCGACGAGCGGCGCGCGCCCCGATGCCAATACGAGGATCGTCCTGGACGTGGACCTCGAAATCGACAGCGAGAGTTTTGCCGTCTTCTTGCAGTTCGAACGTGTAGATGCTGTCCGGACGGAACAGCTTCGGCGTGCCACTGATGCCTTTCCTCATGGCGTTCAAGGCGCCAATAAAGTAAGCGAACAGCTTGAAGAACGCCGGCCCGGACACAAGGAAACCACCAGGCAGGTCTGCGATCTCTTCGGAGATCTGGTCCAGAAGGACCTTCACCACGAAGTCTTCCACCGGAATTTCGACTCCCGGTGCGATTTCAACAGTCGAGACAGACAGCCCGAGCTTGCCGATGCCTTCCTTGATTTTCGACACCAGCCGCTTGCGCGACTGCAACTTCCAACCCTTCACAATTGCATCGATGACGTGCATCATCTCGTGCGCTTGAATCAGGATCAAGAAGGAGATGTCATTCTTCATCCCGAAGGGATAAAGCAGAACATGTGCTCCCGGAGGGCCAGAAGTAGGAACCGTCGCCGGACCGTCTTCGCCCAGATACGGAATCCAGACGTCTCCAGCCGACACAGCAACCGTGGAGAGAAGCTTACTGTTGAGGTCACCCTTCTCCAGGTTCATTTGGCCAGTCAGGTATAGATACATCATCTGTTGTGCCTGCGCCCGAAGAAGACGCAATTGAGACAGATGAACGTTGTCCATCCACTGCTTGATGCCGGGGATGAAGATGCCGAGAGTGCCCATGATCGGTCCCATTTCCTGATCGAGGAGATGGAACGCGGTTGCTTGCACCTGGTCATCTGCAGCTTCCGGGAATTGCTCTTTCACCATCTGGATAACTTTCGGCAACGCTTCAGAATAGCGCTGTCTGAGCATACCGAGCTGGCGATTGAGGCTGGCGCTAACCGGCACCATCTCGAGAGGCAGCGGATGAGGTTTTACTTCACCCGAACCATGCGAGACGATCACCTGCGCGTCATTGAATCGAGCTTCGATTTCGACATCGAAAAGACTCGCTTCCCAACGCAACATCAAGCCGCGAACGCCTCTCCGGAAATCGGATTCACCAGCCGGCGGAATGGCCCGAATATGTGCTTGTGCCAAGGGCACAGGCTTCGGATATTCCATCGGACCGATGAGACCGAGCTTGGTGAGACGCTTTTGAGCTTCGAGGACTTCTTTGTCGCCGGGCTTTTTGGTTTTCTGCAACTTCTGAACTTTGCTTTTGATCTTCTTGAGCAAAGTTTCAGTCGTCGGGAACGGATAATCCGCTTTGCCACCGCCGGTGAGAACATAACCCAGCTCACCCTTCGAATCCTGCGGCAGATCGCGGCCTTTAGCAGTTTTCACTGCACCCAGAACAACGTTCGTGGGATTTGTAGTTGACTTTTTCATGGTACTTCTCCTTATTTTTGACAAAACGCATCGCCGGGCACAGCGCCACAGCAGCCGCACGGTTTGTCTGGTTGATGTAATTTGTTCGCACCGCGAACGCTATGATTTGCACCGTCGCCATCAACGTTTGCACACACGTGGTAACGCGTCCCCTGTGATCGCTACGGTGCAAGGGACTTAAAAAGACGCTGCTTTCAGACAACATCCATAATCGGATGTCTAAATACCTTGACCGGAGGTATTGCTAACTGGTTTGAGACCGGGTATTTAAAATTTGTTCGAAAGGGAAGCGCTAATGACGATTAGAACCATATCTATTTGCATTCTGAAAAGCAACAAATTATTAGCCGCAAGTCTCGGCAGTTGGAGCTTTCCATTATCTTGACATATCAATTATCTGATATGCCATCTCCAACTGTTGCTGTTTTTAAAGCCATTAAGTGATGGCATCGCCGATTTGGCTTCTGTTTGAACACAGTTCGTGAAGCTAACTCCCCAGCTCATCTTTCCTTTTTTCGCTAACATACTAGCCAAGGCCTTATCATTCAGAGAACTGTGTGGTGGGTCGCACCACAGCTTTTAATTTCTTTCCGGAGACCAAAATGAGCACGTCCAAAGCTTCCGCAACACCTAGCGCAGTAGATACGAAGGATCAGGACTTTCGGCTGCCCCGCAATGTCATACCGACAAACTATCGCATCCAAATTGAGCCTGACATCGCAAAGAAAAAGTTCGGTGGTGAGGTGACAATTGAAGTCAGTGTGAATGAACCCGATAGCACAATTGTGCTCAACGCTAAGGAGCTGGAAATATTGGAAGCCCAAATTTCCAACTCGACAGGCACGCGACTTGTTGCAAGCGTGAAGCTGGATAACGAACGCGAATTTGCAATTCTCACTTTCTCTGGTGTGCTCGGCTTGGGCGACTGGCAATTATTCGTTCGCTTTAACGGCATCCATAACGACAAATTGAAAGGCTTTTACGGCTCCAGCTGGAAGGATGATGACGGAAAATCACACGCCCTTGTGAGCACACAATTTGAATCAACCGATGCCCGCCGTGCATTTCCATGCTTTGACGAGCCGGATTTCAAAGCAACTTACGAAGTTTCTTTGATTGTTCCTAAGGACCTTGCCGCCATTTCAAATGGCAGAATAGTGACTGAAACAGCAGTACCCAACAACAAAAAACTCGTTCGCTTCAAAAAAACAATGAAGATGTCCACCTACCTGGTGGCTTTTATCGTTGGGGAATTCGAGCCTTCCGAGAGTGTTTTCGTTAACGGTATAGAACTGCGTTCCTGGGCTATACCAGGTAAAAGACACCTGACAGGATTTTCGCTGCGTGCTGGTGCTTTTGCGATCAACTATTTCGAAAAATATTTCCGTGTCAAATACCCGGACGCTGATAAATGCGACTTAATTGCTATTCCGGACTTCGCTTCCGGCGCTATGGAGAACAAAGACTGCATCACTTTTCGTGAGACGGCACTTTTGCTCGACGAAGTTACGGCTACCCATGCTGAAAAAGAGCGCGTAGCAGAAGTCGTCATGCACGAACTTGCCCATATGTGGTTCGGCGATTTAGTGACTATGCGCTGGTGGAATGGCTTATGGTTGAACGAGGCGTTCGCCACATTTATGGCCACAAAATGTTGTGATGCATTTCGCAAAGACTGGCGCGTTTGGGATGGTTTTGGCATTGGCAGAGCAGCTGCAGCTCGTGTCGATTCGCTTAACAGCACACACCCAATTGAGTGCCAGGTAAATAGACCAGAAGAAACGCAAGAGCTATTTGACGTGATTTCGTATCAAAAGGGTTGCTCAGTTTTATATCAAATTGAACAATTCATCGGCGAAGAAATCTTCCGGAATGGCATCAGCCACTATCTGAACACCCACAGTTTCAACAGCACTGAAACGCATGATCTCTGGGACAGCCTTGAAAAAGCTTGTAAACAAGCAGGTTCTAACGTGCCGGTTCGGGAAATTATGGACAAGTGGGTTTTCCTACCAGGGCATCCGGTCCTTTCTGTAAAGACAGTCGGTGATGATGGTTTCATCGAAGTCGAGCAACAGCAATTCAAGTTCCTCAACGAAACACCTAGCAATCAAATTTATCCAGTTCCCGTTCGCATGAAAGTGAAAGCGAAAGACGGTTTGGTGGAAGAGCAAAATCTTTTGCTTGATGAAAAGTCGAAAAAGATTTACGTCGGTGAGGGATATGAGTGGGTAGTCCTTAATGCGGGTGGAAGCGGGTTTTATAGGGTTCGTTATGACTCTGCTCTTGCTACCAAATTGACAACGAAAATCAAAGAAAATCTTTCCGTAATAGAAAGATTCAATTTGGTCAATGACACCTGGGCGTCTGTACGATCTGGATTGACTCCAGCGGCAGAGTATCTCGATATGATTCGAGTCTTTTCAGAAGAAGACGATATCAATGTTTGGTCCATTATTACCGGGTCAATTCATATGCTTCACTCTCTCTTGAAAGGTGATGAACGCAAAGCCTTGCAACAGATAATTCGTGATCTCTATTCTCCGATTGCTAATAAACTGGGATGGCATCCGACTTCAGGTGAAGAAGCGCAAACCAAGCAATTGCGCGGTTCCGTGCATGGCGTTCTCGGAACGGTTGGTGAAGAATTGACCGTTAGAACGAAAGCTGCGGAACTCTTCGAACAGTGGAAAAAAGATCGTGCTGCAATTGACAGCAATATATTGCCGGCGATCGTTGGCATCTTGGCTTATACAGGCGATGACAAACGATTTGAAGAGTTTCAAAAACTTTCAAGCGATGCGAAAACACCGCAAGAAACGTTGCGATTTTTGTATGCGCTGGGCGGTTTCAGAGACGTCAAACTGATCAAAAAACTGCTTGATACGTGTCTGAGCGACAAAATTAGAACGCAAGATGCGCCTTTCGTCATAGCTACTGCAGCAGGAAATGAAATTGCCTCAGAGCCAGTTTGGCAATTCGTCAAAGCAAATTGGGAAAAAATACAAACAGCATTTCCTGAGAACGGCATAGTACGCATGTGTGGGGCCATGGTTCCAACTCTCGACACCGCACCGCTCGAAAAGGAAGTGAAGGAATTCTTCAAAGCTCACAAAGTGAAGTCCGGAGAAATGGCCCTTGCTCAAGCCTTGGAACAGTTGCGCGTGAACGTCTCATTGCGGGAACGTGAAACAAAACCTCTCGGTCAGCACGTTCTCAAACGAGTCGCCGTTACTGCGAAGTAGCTGTTACTTGTAAGTGACTTACTGGACTCGTCCGTGCGCCCCGCGATGTTCAATCATTATACTATTTTTGTTAGTATGATTTTTAAAAAACCCAGGCGTCGGGTTAAAGTCGCCGGTGCAGCGAATAGATATTGCCGCACCGGCGAAAAAACTACCTTTTCGTTTTCGTTCTGACCGCTCTGGCGCGTTCCTCAAGCGCGCTTGCTTTATCTTCCTGACCAGTTTTGCGATAAAGAAGTACCAAATTGGAGCTGTGCCCCAAAAGTCCTTTGTCGCCGCATTTCCGTTCCATCAGAGCAAGCAGCTTCTCACGCACGGCAATGGCCTCCGCATCGCGATTAAGCATTTCCAGTAGTGCTGCTCTCCTGGTGTGCGTAACTTCCATATGCTCCGTATTCTTGAGGGCAGCACATATCAGGTCTGCTCGGTCCAAGTAAGAGAGTGCGGCTTCGAATTCTTCCAGAGCTTCCTGCGCCTTCGCACCGAGAATCATCGCTCGCAACCCGAGATCACAGTTTTGCAATTGCTGTGATTCGAGTCGCTTCCAGATTTCATCGATTTGAAATAGCGCCTGTTCGTTCGACGCCGCGTGGAAGTGGCATTGTGCCAAACTCCAGCGCGATTCGACTACCGACGGACAGCCCGCCTTTCCCTGATTGGCAATCGCAATCTTCACAAGCTCGCGGAAATATTCGCGAGCTTTGGTGTAGCGTTCCAATTCAAACAAGAAGCCAGCGAGGGGCCGCAGTATGAAAACAAGTTCGAGGTCTTCGTGCTTGTACTGGCGGGCCTTTGCAAGTGCTGTCCGGAGGTCTTCGATGTATACATCTAGGTTAAGTACTTCGTGAAGTACTTCGGTGTTAACTTCTGCTGCATTTTTCCTTTTCATGACTAGAATTCCCTTCGATTTGAATTTTTTGAATCAGAAACGTTGTATTACTACTTCGTTGCTTCCACAGTCTTCGCTTCTTGATGGCGCAAACAAGCGAATATTGCGGCGGTTATGAGCGCGGCACCGAAGTAACCGGCTTTGCCGATCCTCGCCTCCCGCTCCCAGAAAAAATCGCATACTAAGGCAACCGCAGGCATTGCCAAGTTCATAGAAATTACCTGCACTGTGGACAGAGCCTTCATCAGCCCGGCATAGAGCAAATAAGGCAAAACCGTTGTGCAAGTTGCCATATACACAAGCACTAAAGATGGCGTCAGTCGCACCACCGGTAGTGGCTGCCATCCCATTAGCAAATTAATGAGCCAGAGCGTTACCGCCATTGGCCCAAAAACCAACAGAAGCACGTCGAGATTGCTCGAACTACTTCCGAACTGCTTAACTCCCTGGTTGAAGAGTGCGATGATTGCAGCATAGACAACCATCAGCCAGATTCCATGTAATGAAGCATGGCTCTGGTCTTTGAACAAAAGGTAAACACCAAACACTCCCATCAAAGCAGCGATTACAGCTTGTATGGAGTTTTTGGAGCGTTTCGTCAAAGCAGCATAGGCCGCAACAAACACAACCGATAGGGAGGTCAGAATGGCTGCGGCGCCACTAGAAATTGTGTTCTCGGCAGTACACAGCAGTGCTATCCCAATTCCGTTTAACACCCCAAGAGTGCCGAGGAGGATGACGTCACGGCGCCTAATCGTTCCCGCCAGCGAGGGAAAGAA
>CAJCIF010000446.1 GCA_903970355.1 Actinomycetota bacterium | reverse complement strand
GAGCGTTCGGCGCCGAGCTTCTTCGTAGGCCAGGCCCGCCTGCAGTTCAGCATCTTTCGGCAATCGAATTAAGTGTTCATCACTCTTCTCGAGTGGCGGAGGCTTGGGATCACTTGCATCTACAACATTGGTTAACGGAGGCTGTGAAGTTCCAGTTACAGATCCACAGCCAAGCAAAACCACTGGCACTGCGGTTGTCACAAGGAATAAAAGTATGCTCTTAAATTTCATAGAGTAGGGCCAATTCTAACAGTTCGGACTCGACTCGTCCTCCTGTTCGAGAACTGGAGCAATTCACAATTTCTCCACAAACTAAAAGTAAGTCCGAAACCGGGTCAAACTGAGCATAGCAAACTTAGAACGGACGCACCGGGAATCGCTTGCTACAATTCCATTGACTCATTTGACGTGAGTCCTTCATATCTTCACGGATGAGATTTACTAGTGCTGCTTGGTATTCTAAAAAAGCGCAATGTTGTTGTATTTCTTGCACTATGCGTGATTTTCTTCGGCTATAAAGCACACGAGAATCTAGCACTCGAAGCATATCCAGACATCGCCAATATGCAGGTGCGAGTTATCTCTCAAGTGCCAGGCAAAGCGGCTGAAGAAGTGGAGCGCCTGGTGACCGTTCCGCTTGAAAAAGAGCTTAATGGCATTCCACACGCCGAGCCACCACGGTCAATATCAATTTTTGGATTGTCAGTCATCACCGTCACCTTTGATGATACGTTGCCTTCCAATGTTGCCAGGCACTGGGTTCTTGAAAAGATCGGCGCAGCTGACATTCCTTCCAACGTTCAGCCCCAACTCGATCCTGACGAAAGTCCTGTCGGTGAAATTTTTCGTTATACGGTTGAAGGAAAAGATTGGTCTTCCCGGGCGCGTAAGGAGTGGGAAGATTGGTATTTGGAACGCAAATTTAAAGCCATACACGGAGTTGTTGATTCAACTGGGTTTGGCGGTCCTACAAAAGTGTATTGGGTTGAACTTGATCCCAATCGTATGAAAGCTCAAAACATCAGCTTGTCACAAGTTGAAAGCGCAGTTAGCAGCTCAAACGGCTCCACTGGTGGTAGCTACATTATTCGCAACGGCCAAAATTACATGGTGCGTGGTATCGGTCTGCTTCGCTCTGTTGAAGACATAGAAAATGTCGTACTGGCATCTAATAAAGAAGGCCCGCCGATTCTAATCAAGAATGTGGCCAGGGTCTTACTTGGTAACAAAATCAGGCTCGGTCAAGTAGGCAAGAACGACGACGATGATGCAGTTGAAGGCATTGTCCTAATGAGACGTGGCGAAAATGCCTCTCGTGCGGTCGACAATTTGAAGTTGGCCTGGGATGACATTCAAGCAGGGTTGCCCCCCGGCATGCGCATGGTGCCTCTTTATGACCGCACTGAACTGGTGCGCAAAACTTCAGAGACGATCGGTCACAACGTCACGGAAGGGATTATCTTCGTTGTTGTAATCTTGATGCTTTATCTGTTTCAAGTTCGCAGCGCTCTTATTGCAGCAGTATCGATTCCACTATCCCTTTGCACCGCAATGATACTGCTCAACGTTTTCGACATACCGGCCAATTTGCTCTCCTTAGGAGCAATCGACTTTGGCATTATTGTCGATGCCTCAATCATTATGGTTGAGAACATCGTTAGACACTTAGCCGAATTAAAGGAACACGGTCCTGTAGACAAGAGCGAAATTATTTTAGCCATCTATCGAGCCGCTCAAGAAGTGGCACGCCCCATACTTTTTGCCACTTCAATTATTGTTATAACGTTTTTGCCAATCTTTACTTTCGAAAAGGTTGAAGGCAAGTTATTTAGACCTCTAGCCATCATCATGAATTTTCACCTGATTGGCGGCGTACTGTCAGCTCTGACTGTTGTACCTGTGCTTTGTGCCCTCTTTTATTCACGCAGTTTGCCATCCGATCGAGAAAGCCCAGTCATGGCCCTTTTCCTGCGCATATATAAGCCTGTCCTTAGTTGGTCCATGAAGAATCGGGTCTTAGCGGGCTGCGTTGGCTTAGCAGCGGTGACTTTCTCCGCCATTGGTGCTACCACTCTCGGTGGCGAATTTCTTCCGCCCCTGGAAGAGGGAAACATCTGGGTACGGGCTACAGTTCTGCCAACCAGTGTTTCACTCGACCAATCCTCGCACTTAGCCCACGGTCTGCGTACGGTTTTTCGCAGCTATCCTGAAGTTACTGATGTAGTCAGTCAAGTCGGCACTCCGGATGATGGCACCGATCCCAACAACTTCAGCAACATCGAATTTTTTGTCGATCTCGCGCCCAAAGATAAATGGCGCCCACAATTTCATGACAAACAGGATCTCATAAAAGATATGGATAAGCGCTTGCAGGATGAATATCCGGAAGTGCTCTATAACTTTTCACAGTACATCAAGGACAACATGGACGAGGCCATAGCCGGTATCAAAGGGGAGCTGGGCATCAAAATTTACGGGCGCGACTTAACCATTCTCGATCATCTCGCCACACAAATTAGGGACATTGTGCAAAAAGTTCCTGGCATGGTAGATGTTGCCAAAGACGAATTACTTGGCCAACCACAGTTGCTAATTACGATCGATAGAGCCAATGCAGCGAGGTTCGGCATTAACACCAGCGATATTTTGGACACCGTTCAGACTTCTATTGGTGGCAACTCTATTACTGAGCTCCAGGAAAATGATCGTCGCTTTGGCGTATGGGTTAGATTTCAATCCGACTATCGCAAAGACGTAGGCAATCTGGAAAATATTCTCCTTCTTACACCAAACGGCAATCGCATACCTTTATCAAGCTTAGCGACCATTCAGGAGGCCCACGGTGCAACGGCGATTTTACGAGACAGAAATTCAAGAAGAGTGGCGGTTAAGGCTAATATCCGTGGGCGAGATTTGCTTTCAGCCGTTACTGAAGCGCAAAAGATTATTCAGCAGAAGGTAAAGTTTCCGCCCGAATACACCACGATTTGGGAAGGGCAATTTGCCAGTGCACAAAGAGCGATGGGACGATTGGCCATCATCATCCCCGTTACACTTCTCTTTATCTTCATGTTGCTTTATGCGGACTTTGGCTCGGCGCGCATAGCTCTTTTAGTTATGCTTACTGTGCCTCTGGCAACACCGGGCGCCATCCTGGCTCTCATGATTACGCACACTCACTTCAGCATATCGGCAGGCGTGGGCTTCGTTGCTCTGTCCGGGGTTGCGGTACAAAATGGTGTCATTCTCGTTTCTCTGGTAGAGCATTTGAAGCAAGAAGGTATAGCTCTACGGGAAGCGATCGCTCGCAGTGCGTTGATCCGAATGAAGCCGGCTCTTATGACAACAACAGTGGCTGTGGTTGGGTTGATACCAGCAGCCATGTCAACGGCAATTGGTGCACAGAGTCAACGTCCTCTTGCTCTAGTTATAGTAGGTGGACTGATTCCGGGTGTGATGCTTGCTCTTATTGTCTTGCCGGCAATGTACGAATTTTTCGAACACGGATTCACCCGGTCTCCCTCTCCTGAAAAGTCTGCAGAAGTTTAGTTAGACTGCTGCTTTTTCCACCAGGTTGGATCGCCTGCTCCATATGGCACCGTGAGCGGACCCCAATCGCTTTGCCCGCTTATGGCTCGCTGGAAGGTCTCCGCATCACTAAACATAGTTTGCAATTCGGCAACTGATTCTATTCGGCCACCCTCCAATTCAAATAGATACCATCCGCGGTGGTGTTCCTTCAATTTGAGCTGCACACCGGATGGCACCACCAGTAAGGGCAATGCATTTTCGTGAACAATAACCGCTTCCGGAAGCCGGATGGCACGATGATGGCGGCTCGGCACTCGGTTTGCAACGATTTGCGAGTCATGGAAAAATGAATCTACGGGTTGGCGCAGGTAGAACATTATGGAGGGTTTGAACCCTCGAAACATGGCAAATTTGAGGTGCTGATCTCTATAAGCAAGGCACATATCACGCAATGCCTTTTGTCCGATTCGATCCGCATATTGAAATGCACCCACTACGCCAAGAGAAGCAATACAAATGAGAGTGCCGAGAACAGAAGCGAAGGCCCGCTCTACGTGCCGGTTAGCAAGAAACCAAACGGCAAGCCCTCCACCTGCTATTGCAAAAGCGACCAGTACAATTCTTTCGATAAATGGAAGGACAGCATTTCCTTTGAAGGCATTAACCACTAAAAACGAAGGCAATCCAATAAGGAACATAACAATAAGCGTGAGACAGAGCACCTTCAACCAGGAGCTATATTTCTTAGTGCGAATGCCTGTTTCCAGTACAGATTCAATATAGGCAGCCACCACTATGGAAAGCGGCGCCAAAAGAGGCAGCATATATGTGTCCAATTGCGTTTTCGAAAAACTGAAAAATGCAAAAAAGGAAACGGCCCATATCGTTAAAAACAAAAGAGCCTGGCGAGACTGCAAAAAACGTCCGCTTGCCAAAGCAGAATTTCGAAGGGCCGGAATGAGCAAAACGATCCAGGGAAAGAAACCGTATAAAAGCACGATGAAATAGTGATACCAAGCCGTGTGTGCCAGGTTAGTATGACCGGAGAAACGAGCGTAGTTTTCATAAAGGAAAAAGACTTTTAGAAACAAGCCCTGAGTGGCATCAGAAACAGCCAGGTACCAGGGCACCGTCAAGATAAGAAATATCGCTAGCCCGAGAAAGGGATGCAGACTCTTTAACCGTGCGTAGTTGACAGAAAATGATGCTCTTTCAGCAAAAAGGAACAAGACAACACCAATTGAAAAAAGCACAATGGCGGCAGGACCCTTTGTTAAAACAGCAAGCGCCAGCGCAATCCAAACAAGGGGCCACCACTTTCTTTCTTGCAATAAGCAGGTAAGGGCGAATGCGAAAACGGCAAGATCCAGAAAACAAGCAAATGCTATGTCGATGGGCGATAGTTTCACAAAGGCCATCATTAGTGGCGAGGTTGCTGCAATCAAAGCAGCGATCAATCCGCATCTGCTTCCGCCTATGCTTTTAGCAATCCGGTAGGTAGCAAGAAACAAGAGTGTGGCTAGCAATGCAAACGGCAGTCGAGCCGCCATTTCATTTACACCCAAACAAAGATAGCTGCCGGCCATAAACCAAAACGTCAGTATCGGTTTCGAAAAATAAATTTGATAATTGAGATGCGGTGTGATGAAATCTCCGCTTTCCACCATTTCGCGCGCTGCTTCAACATAATATCCTTCGCCCGGATCTGTGACGCCAAAAGTGCCAAGCCCCACAAAATAAAGAAGCAACGAAGCAACCAATATGATCACAATCGCCAACGGATTGGCATTGGAGTGATCTCGTTCTTTGCTCAGTTGCATCTTTTCTCTCAGGATACGGAATTCTTGCCAGCCCAAACATATCGCTTCAAGAGCGGTGCCGGCCGAAATCTTTCGCCGGCTAAACGAAATAGTTCTTCTATTTCCTGCAAGCAAACATCAAAGCCAACTTCGCTTGCGTACTGAAGTGGTCCTTTGCGCATATTTAGCCCTGCCTTTAAAGCAGGATCGATCATGTTAGGAGCGCAGATTTTTTCCTGCAGAACCAGAAACGCCTCGTTGATCATCGGCAAGAAAAGACGTCTTGCATCGAACGGCGGTTGATTACTCGCCCTGTCAAAAGCGGCAAGCTCCAAAGCAAGGGCAGGGTTTACACCCAACTTTTTACGCGTCTCCGCATCATATATATAGAATCCAGATTGAACTTTTCGCCCAAGCTGTTTTTTCGCAACCAGATTTATGAGCAAGTCTGGCGGGCGAAATCGCTCACCATATTCTTGATAGTTGAATTTTGCAACAGAAAGACCGACATCTAATCCGTTCATATCCCTCAGGGCAAGGGGGCCGATTGGCATGAGCAACTGACAGGCTGCATCGTCTATTTCTTCAACCGTTGCAATTCCTTCCTGCAAACAGAAGACCGCCTCATTGGCATAGCGACCAAGCAAACGGTTGACGAGAAAACTTGCACATTCTTCAACGCGCACGGCAAGCTTCCCCAAGTTTTCACCAAATGCAATGGCAGCACTGACAGTTTCGTTTGAGGTGAGAAGTCCGGGAATCACTTCGACAAGCTCCATAACGTGAGCAGGATTGAAGAAGTGCATTCCGACCACTCTGTCTGCTCTTTGCGTGAAAGAGCCAAGTTGAGTGATGGAAAAGCTTGAAGTATTGGAGACGATTATACAATCTGCTTTGCAGGAACTATCGAGCGCTGCAAGCACTGATTTTTTGATGGTGAGATCTTCCGGCACTACTTCAATTGCCATGTCTGCATCAAGCAATTCATCAAAGGACATTACCGGTAAGATGCGCTTTTTGATTGCATTGCATTCTTCAATTGAGGCGCCGCGTTTAGCAAGATTGGTTAACGTACGCTCAATGTTTTCCATTCCTCTTTGAAGAGCTTCTTGGTTTATCTCTTTGAGAAAAACAGAAACTTTGTTTTTCGCAACGCAAATAGCGATGGAAGATCCCATCGTTCCAGCACCTACGACCGCGACCTTTTTTACCATTTGAATTCCGTTGTCAACAATTTCTCAAAAGAATGGATGTCAAATATGCCGATAAAAGTAAAGAAACTATTACAGTACTCCCACACACTCGGAAAACCCTGGGCGCTCTCTAGGGCTAACCCAACGCCCGAAACCCAACTCTGATGGGAGATAGCGCCGACTAGAATTAACCACTTGAGATCCGGATTAATATGAGAAACCCCTAGCAATTTAAATAGTTTTGTTTAAACTGTTACTTAACGTTAAGCAAAACGTTTCTTCCCCTTCAATTCTCTTTCTTACATGTCCTTTTATCTCAGGGCTCTGATTGAGCCAGGAGGGAATCATGGTCGCATATTTGATTATCGCTGTTGAGTTAGCCATCCTTTATGGAGTTTTTTGGTCGGTATTCATCCGTGAACCACATTCTCCACATGTAAAAGGAGCAATGTGGGGTTCTTACGGTCGAGATCCCGAGAATTTCACCACATATGGTGCCGATGATCATTTGCCGGTACAACTGATAGATCAAATTAACGACCGGGAGCTGGAAACCTACTATGCCCATCACTGGGACATGGAGCCATCCTCTGCCGCACGCCGCACTCGGCACCAAGCCAATGTCGTGCGCGGACGTTCTCAACGCGCTTCCATACGTCGTTATCAACAGCTCCGCTACGGCTGGGTAAGCTCTGAGCTTATCGAAGATGAAAAGACACTGGTTGGCAAGCTCTTCCAAAACCTCTCCAGAGCCCTTAACCAGTTGAGCGTCAAACTTCCATAGACGGCACTCGTAACTCCTCCACAGTGCATCTATAATCAAGGCTTGCGGCTTAAGCTGCAAGCCTTGATTTGGCGTGCTACGGTGAGGTTTTCGGTGACGGATTTAGTTACAGTTAAAAATCTTAAGAAGCACTTCCCGATTCGCAAGGGATTTTTCAACCGCCAGGTTGGAGCAGTGCGCGCCCTGGATGGCATTGATCTCAACATTGTCGCCGGTGAAACGCTCGGGCTGGTCGGAGAATCCGGTTGCGGTAAATCCACAC
The DNA here is from genome assembly GCA_903970355.1 of Actinomycetota bacterium. Classification (GTDB taxonomy): domain Bacteria; phylum Cyanobacteriota; class Vampirovibrionia; order Obscuribacterales; family Obscuribacteraceae; genus CAJCIF01. The sequence continues at coordinate 6,581 of CAJCIF010000446.1, read as the reverse complement.
TCGGTCGAGTCATGTTGCGACTTTTACCCGCTACTGAGGGCGAGGTAAATTTCGACGGTACCGACATTCTCAATTGCGATTCCAAAACGATGAAAGGGGTGCGTCGCAATTTACAAATTGTTTTTCAAAATCCTTATGCCAGTTTGGATCCGCGCATGACGGTAGCGCAGATAGTGGCAGAGCCTCTTGAAGTTCACAAAATTGCAAAAGGCAAAGAGCTAAACGATCGTATAAACAATCTTTTGGAACTGGTTGGGCTATCTAAAGAGATGGCCAACAGATATCCGCATGAATTTTCAGGTGGGCAACGGCAGAGAATCGGCATAGCTAGAGCGCTTGCACTGCGACCGAAAGTGATCGTAGCCGATGAACCCGTGTCGGCATTAGACGTCAGTGTGCAAGCTCAAATTTTGAATTTGTTGATTGATTTGAAAAAAGAGTTTCAACTTACATATCTGTTCATAGCACACAACCTTGACGTGGTGCGCTATATAAGCGATCGTATTGCAGTTATGTATCTAGGAAAGATCGTGGAACATGGCCCATGCGAACAAGTCTACAAACAGCCTCTCCATCCTTACACGCAAGCACTCATTAGTGCCGCTCCCATCCCAGACCCTCACTTTGATCGAAGCAAGAGGATATTACTGCAAGGCGATCTGCCGAGTCCGGCAAATCCTCCTCCTGGGTGTGCTTTTCATACTCGCTGCCCGGTGGCGCAAGACCGCTGCCGAGCTGAGGTCCCTCCTCTAAGAGAAATAACCCCGGGCCATTTCTCAGCCTGCCATTTCGCGGAAACACTCATTACGCCTTAAAATTCGGGCGCAGATTTGTGATACTGCCATCAGTGCGATACCATGTCGCGCCAAAAATGCCGTTATCGACGATGTCTTGATAAACACCAAATATGCATTTCCCCGGACCGACATTAGCTTCTTCAAGGAGAGGTTGAGTCCATTTACGCAGGGTTGAGATGCGCGGTGCGCTTCCGGTCACCACCCAAATTGGACAACCGGTTTTGAGAAAAGCACGAATTTTCGGCTCCCAGTGCCTGGTTTGCCTGAAGTTTCCCGTGTCAATTTCTAAAAGAATGGAGAGCGACTCCATTTCAGGATATCGAAAAGATATAGTGGCATCGGCCTGCTCTTCAGAGACAATCATTTCACCGGAGAGCTCTTTCCAAAATTCACGGCCGGTTATGAATTCAAGATCGGATAAAAGTTGAGTGTTCTGTGCTTCCTGAAGAGCAAGCCGAACATCAACTAATCGCAAAAAATGTTCTTTATGATACGTATGCGGCGGACCGGTTGGGATCGTTTCCCAGGAAATGCCGCGATTTTGCTCAAGAGCTTTAGCACCTGAACCGGTCAAAAAATAGATGAGCTCCGGGCGACCACGCCCTTCCATCCGCCCACTGGAAGCAGAGGCCGTAAAACCGGCCTGTTGCAAACGGCGCAGTCTTTTCCTGGCTGTCTCATAGCTAATATCAGGGAAACAGAGGCGCGCCAGTTGGCTTGATCCAATGGTGCGGTGCAGGTACAGCTGGACGAGCGCCCAAATATCTCGTTGCATTAGAACGAGATTCCGCTTATTCGGTCTTGACCTTCCAAGCTTATCCATCAAGTGCTGGTTCACACACCTAAACACCCCTCAATTCTGATTCTAGTCGAAGCAACCCTCGCCGTGCTGCACAAATCCGCATATTTAGGTTAGTTTTTTCTGGGTGACCTTACGGGCCACCTTTTGGCGTGCCCCGCATCTCGTTAGGGCAATTTTGTATCGAACTTACCAAGTGGACAAAAGCAGGCAGGGCAACGATAATGGGCACTGCCAGTAGTATCACTATTAGCCGACAAGAATTGCCAAGAGAGCAAGGTAAGCCGTTCCCTTATAAAATGTTGTCGTAGATATCAACATGTTGACGACACTTGGTCCGCCGAATCAGCCCCCACTCCTACTCCATTTTTCAAGAGCGGCCTGCTCCATTCTTAAAGGTCAGGCTAGTCTTTCGATTGTCATTTGGGCTATTGCTATTGGCAGCTTTCTACGTAACTGTTCCAATCGCTCAAGCGGCTCTCAACTTCACGACACAATCTTTCCAGAGTGAAATAGATAAGAAGGAAGACAACTACGCTTTCCTTTTGCCGTCCAGTAAATCTTTTCTGGGCACTTCCGTGCTGGTTGTATACCTGCATAAGCTAAATGAAACTTACACGGCACCTTTTGTGGGCAAAACTGGCAAAACGCTTGCCGAAGCAATTCAAAAGGAGTTTCCGACCGTCTCAATTCTTTCGCTCAACTATGGCGGCAAGGACTCCTGGGGTAGGCGCCAGGCTCGTATTGACATCACACACAATATTCATGATTTTATCGCCACGCATCCAACCGACAAAATTGTTCTTATGGGTGAGGATATGGGCGGCACAACGGCGATAAATTATTACGCCTGTGCCCCAAAAGACCTCAAGGAAAAAATTTGCGGAGTGGTAGCGGTATCGGCAGTAAGCGATCTGGCCGAACTGTATCGCCAGACGGCTGGTGGTGATGTAAAAAGCACAATGGAAAAGGCATTTGGTGGAAAGCCGGCCGCTCCTCACAAAGAGTATCTGGTTTCCGAAAACGAAAAAATAAAGCAGGTAGCCAGTGACTACTTCAACAATAGCCTGGAAGCCAATTGGCCTCTCTTTCCGACAGATGGCAAAGTTGCTCTTGTAACCGCGAATTTGGATGCGGTTAACTCAGTGCAACTGCAACGAAATTTAGCAAGAAGCCTGCGCAACCGTGACATTGACCTTAAGGAAATTGAGGTGCAGGGCGAAGCACCCGCTATAACAAACAGCGATCTTGTTGAAGGGCTCAAGTTTGTCTTGAAATGAGAGGTTCAACCATGACCTTTACGTGGCGCATCTTATTCATTATTTTGATGCTGCTGCCAAACACGATGGTGCCTTTCTCAGCTTGCGCCGTTCCCACAAAATGGCAGCAACTACAAGATGCCGGTGATTCAGACCACCTGGCTGGCGAATTTTTTGCCGCTAGCGAAAAGTTCAAAGAAGCAGCCGCCTTTGCAAAGGATACCTATGGAGTTGCTTCACCGGAATATTTGCAAAGCACAGTGCGTCTTGCCACTGCTCTTGTGCTGAATAGCCAGTATGAAAAAGCAGAGCCTTACTATTTGCAGATCATGCAACTCGACCTGAACGTCCAGAAGAAGGGATTGGCATCATCTGAAGTTATTGTCTGGCTCGATGATTTAGCCGACTCCTATCTTGCCCATCAAGATCCGACTAAGCGAGAGAATTCTCTCAAACATGCGATCGCTCTAAAAACAAAAATTTATGGACCGACGAATCATAACCTTCTGCGCTCTGTTTCTGCCCTTGGTGATCTTTACTGGAACAAAAAGGACTATGTGAAGGCCGAACAAGCTTATCTTCAGTGCTTCAAAATTCTGGATATAAAAAATGGCGCCGCAATCCCAAATCGCAACAAGGCATTGCTTACCCTTACAAATGTCAGTCTCAAACTCAAACACTATAAGCAAGCCGAAACACTTTGCCGGCAGCTCATGAACGACATCAAAAAAGAGTCCACTCCCGATGTAAACGTTTTTTTCTCACAGCAAACTATGGGCTATATAAAAATCGGCGAGAATAAATATTCCGAGGCAGAAAAGGCGTTTCAAACTCTCATGGCTCAGGGCGGGCCGGGGCTTTATGCACCGTTAGTTATGGGAGCAGTTGGCATGGGAGACCTGTATGAAAAGAAAGCAGATCACAAATCGGCAGAAAAAAACTATCGAACAGCCATAGACGGAGTGACCAGGACTTTTGGTGTACAGGACGTAAACATGATCATTCCGCTCAAGCGATTAGCCGGCGTACTGAAAGAGACAGGCAAAGCCAGTGAAGCTGCCAAATTAGAAGTTCAGGCTCACAAAATCGAAGAACACGCAGGGCAATCTAAACAACAACTGTTGATGTTTCCGCTCGGCTGATTACAGCGAATCGCTAGCGCGCACTTTTGATTCTCTAATGGTTTTTACAAAGTTGCTGTCTATAGAGCAGACACCATTCTTGCAAACATCGGAATGGCCAGACAAGGAGCGGCTAGCTTTTGGTTGCTGTTGATTGCTCTTCGAAGCTCCACCATCAAGGGCACACAAACGAACTCTTGGTTTGATTCGTGCTTGTCCTCTAACTGCCATTGATTGGTTTCTCCGAATTTAAGCTAGCCGTTCAATTTGTCGCTGGGTGCATTCCGTCTTTAAACTTGCAAATTTGACTCTAGAGCTTTTGCGTGGCATAAATGTGGCACGAATTATTAATTACACCAGGGCAAAATACCCCATAGTTAGGCGGAAAGAACTCGAAATAGAATTCTTTTCCGCCTAGGCTCTCTACCATCAATTTAGCCAACTTTCCTGAAGAACTTGTGAATATCACATGATGGCAATCGACCAAATTCTTCTCTTAGCTTTCGGAGTAAGTGCGGTTGCTCTGGTCTTCATTTTGGTTTATGTCATGCAATCCATTGGCAAGCTGACAGCAGCGGCCAAAGCTGTTGAGGAAACCAAACTTCAGTTCGATGTACTGAAGAAAGAAACAGAGAATGCCATAGCAGCGGCTGAGGCTGCCGAAAAGATTAGCAGTGAGGCAAAAAGACAAGCTGAACACGACTTTTTTGAGCTTTTGAAGGTGATAGCGCCTTTGCTTATCGCCGTTAAAGATGCTGACGAAAACGAGACATTCCAGGAATCGCTGGCAAAACTTAAAAGTATGGGTGTGCCAATTAATTCGACTGATGATGAAAACGATGTGAGAACGTTTTTCCGTGTGCTAAAAGAATTCGTCCATACGCAATCCGAACCAGATGGGCTTTTGCAATTTACCAATCGCCTCACGGACTTGAAGAGTCGCGAATTGCTTCCACTTTCTACCGGTGGTAAAGCGGATATGAAGAAGCTTCTTGAGCCTCTCAAGGCAAGACAGGCAGGAAACAGCTTTGCTCAATTTGTCGAAATAGCAGAAGAAAAGCTATTGGGTGACTAACCGCTTTATTTTCAATCAGCGCTGGCTTATCTGGACGGAATGCGCAATGTTTTTGCTTAAGACCTTCGTTCGAAAAGAACGATACTCATAGCGAAGATGATACGGAGAATCAAAAAATTCATCGTTCGGTAGAGCAAGAAACTGAGGAGAGGTCAGAATCTTGGCTTTTAAGTGGCCTTTCAACCTGCTGTACAAATCACTAATATCCCATTGCGATTGAACGTAACTGTTCACACTTTCAACAGGCGGTGATAACAATAATGTTGCCCCATTGGAATTAGCATAGGTAAAGAAGTCGTTCAACATCTCAACTGAATCAGGATCAAATGAACTACGTGGAATCAAGTCACCATTGTCAAAGACAATTGGCTTACTGGCTGCATCCCCGTAATAATCTCCCTCTTCGTTAAAGTAGCGTCGCGCCCCCTTGCTAGTATCAAAAAGCGCACTGTGACCAGCTAAAAGTTGACTGTATATATAGTGGCACTTTGCAGAAACATAACTCTGCAGGTTTTTGAGAAAAATAAAACTGTGACTTGGGTGCTCGGCATACGAAGCTAATAGCCAGGCTGCCGATGGCGGATAGACTTCTATGGCATGAAAAACGTCGCGGCAACCGTAAGCCAAGTCGTAAAACAACTCGTGTTCAGGAGATACAACAATGATGTCTCCTGGCCCGATATGCCCTTTCAGTTCTTCCAGCATGAAGGCGAGGCCGAAGTTTGTGCACAAACCCATATTAACGACGGGCATGTGGAGGGATTTTTCCAATTGAACACTGTCTACGCCATAGGCCAGGTTAGAACCGCCAACCAAGATCACCTTTGGAGACGCAATCGAGACCAGGCGGCTGTGTTTATCCTTGAGCGAACCATACATGCCCTCCTTTGCACTCCATGGTGGCATGGCACAAAGCACGACGATAATTAAGCAAAAGCAAGCCAACGCAATCGGAAACTGCGGGAAAGTTTTGACCGGCCGATCAGAAGACATTGCAGTAAAACGTATATCGTTTGAGAGAAGCATTACCCGTACCCAGGGACCAGGTAGCGGCGTCAAGACCCGGTAATATTAACCGTATCCGACACTAACTTCCAGTTAAAGAATTAAGAAAACCACAGGAAGGCTCCGATACGCTAGAATTTTCAAGCAATGCCGAATTCACAGCCCAACGAAATACTCCATATACTCGCTAAAGATGCTCGCACTTCCATAAGTAAGCTCGCAACACTTACTGGGCGGACTGAGGACGAGATCCGTACTGCTGTAACGGAATATGAGAGCAAAGGCATTATTAAGCGTTACAAAACCATCATCGACTGGGATAAAGCAGGCACTGAAAAGGTACTGGCTTTTATCGATGTAAAGGTAATGCCGGCGCGAGATGTCGGCTTTGATGCTGTCGCTGAAAGAATATACCGCTATCCGGAAGTGCAAAGTGTTTGGCTGGTATCGGGTGGTGCTGATCTGCGCGTTGTGGTGGAAGGCTTGAACATTCGCGAATTAGGCCGATTTGTAGCAGAAAAATTG
>CAJCIF010000445.1 GCA_903970355.1 Actinomycetota bacterium | reverse complement strand
TGCTGGATAGATACAAGATCGAATTCACGCTTGTGCAAGATCCGACCCGGCCCACAACAGTAAAGACGAGAATACTCTCCAAATCTCATTCATTCAAACAACAATTACTGCGCTTAGATCGCATCTCTCATGACACTATAGATAGTGCGGTTGAACTTATCCTCGCTCAACGAATTGAGCCGATTGCCAGCCACTATCAGGCTCTTATCCTTTCAGATTACCGCTGCGGCATAATGACCGACAAAGTAATTGAAGCCTGCAAAAAAGTTGCCAAAACAAACAACTTGCTGGTTGTTGTAGACGCTCAGGATGGTTTTGAACGCTTTCAAGATGTTGATTTAATTACGCCCAACCAACCGGATGCTGAAGGAGCAGTCGGTTACAGCTTCGAAAACGAGAACAAACTTGGTCAAGGTGCAGAAGACTTGCTTTTACTGACCAATGCCAAAGCGATGCTGATTACTCGCGGTGCAAAAGGAATGGCTCTTTTCCGATTGGGTGAAGAACCAGTTTACTTACCACCTTTCAATCGCAGTGAAATATTTGATGTCACCGGCGCTGGTGATACCGTCATTGCCACAATGACGCTTGCGCTTGTGACAGGAGCAACTCTGGAAGAAGCTATGGCACTTGGCAATTTAGCAGCTGGAATTGTTGTCCGAAAACCGGGCACTGCTGTAACCAGTCAGCAAGAGATGCTTGAGAATCTTGAACAACTAAAGCTTGCAGATGAATAGTCCGGAATCGAACCGGTATACTAAGCAACGATGAAATCAAATCGTCTAAACCTAATTGACGCCGCCGTGCTCGTCCTTGCGCTTTTTTGCGGACTGGGCTTCGTGGCAGCAAAAGCCGGTCATGCCGGTGTGAACAAGGTCATTGAAGGATCTTCCAAAGTAGCGATCGAAGTCTTCATAACCGGCTTGAAAACTCGCGATCTCGATCTTTTCAAAGTAGGAGAAAAGACAGCCATCACCGTGCGCAACCAACCACTTACACCAAAAATGACAATTGCAAAAGTGGAGCACAATCAAAAACAGATTTCTTTTCTTTCGGCAGATGGTAAAAAAGTGGTTGCTTATCCAGATCCTGCCAATGCCAATGCGCATGATTTCCTGGTTACCGTCGTTGATACCGAAGCACCCAAAACGGAAGATGGCTTTGTTGTGCGCGGCCAGAAAATAAAAATTGGCAATCAGATAGAGCTAGAAGGCTTCAAATATCGCGCTCAAGGCGTAGTAGTAGATATCCGGCCAGAACCTTAGTAATAGCCGTATGGAACTTCTGGAATTTCTGTCGCTGCGTCGTGCCGATCAATTTTGGCAGGAAGCAATATCATCGTCTCTACTAGTAAAGGCTCTCACCGCGCCTTTTCAACAAACGCTTGGTTTTCTTCACTCAGAAAAAATCGGTTCTCTATTAAAGTCGTTCAGTTTTTTGATCACTCTTCTTCTCTTTGTCGCAATTGCATTGCCGCAATTCGCTAACGACAAGGAGGCTCTCGCACTTTTTCCCGTAGTTAGCCTCGTATTTTGGATTTTGGGGCGGATTCTTTGCCGGGAAACCAATAAGGTAAGCAACGCTGCCGACATTTTGATCCTGCTCTATGGCGCTATCAACATAGCTGCTACCGCAGGTTCCCATTACCTTTCACCGAGTTTTCACGGTCTGACAAAACTGATCATATATATAGGTAGCTATTTTCTACTTGCTCAACAGTTGAGTGGCAATCCGAAACGCCAGTTCATTCTTGCTTTCGTTCTTCTCTTTATGGGAACACTTGTGTCGGTCTATGGACTTTATCAATACAAAATAGGTGTTGAACCGCTTGCCACCTGGGAGGATCCCACCGTCGAGGAAAAGGCGGTTCGCATTTACTCAACGCTTAGAAATCCCAACCTTTTAGCGGGATATCTTGTTCCGCTCGTACCTATTTCTATGTCGCTCATTCTTGGGGCGTTTTTCAGCAAGCGCTTTCTTCTTATGGCACCGGCTCTTCTAGCAACGGGAATTATTGCACTGGCAACGGTTCTTACCGGCAGCCGCGGTGGTTATCTAGGACTGGCAAGCGGTTGCGCCACTCTTTTATTTTTTACAGGTGCGTACATATTTAAAGAGAAGAAGAACCTTCGCTGGCTAATCGTCACTGGTTTTATTGCATTGCCAATTCTCTGTATGATGCTCGTTCATTTTCTGCCGTCCGTCGGGCAGCGATTCACATCAATTTTTGCCGGCCGAGAACATAGTTCCAATTCTTTTCGTATGAACGTATGGTTGTCTTCCTTGAAAATGTTCAAGGACAACTGGTGGCTGGGAGTTGGTGTCGGCAATCAGGCTTTTGTTCTCGCCTATGGTCTTTATATGGTTAGTGGTTACGATGCTTTAGGCACATATTGCGTGCCGCTTGAAGTGGGCGTTGAGACGGGTGCGCTTGGTCTTGCCATTTTTGTGTTGATGATATTGGCAGCACTCTTTCGCGGCCATTTCGGATTCTGGCAAGCCCCTACCGAATGGCAACGCTGGCTTACAGCCGGAGCAGCAGCGGCCATGGTTGGAATGATGACACACGGACTTGTCGATACGGTATTCTATCGACCACAAGTGCAGTTCATATTCTGGTTGCTAATGGCAATCTTGATTACGTCTCAATCTCAACCGAAGGCAATGCTTGCCGAGGCGAAATGAGACGCCAGAACGTTAGTAGATTAGACTAGATTAATTAAGCGCCGCTAATAATCGATTTAATCTATCTAATATTGTTGATTAAAAGTGAACGGTTTTAACCGGAACCTTGAAAACCTTAGTAGTTGCTCATCTAACTTCAATGCCCGCCAAATTGGTGGCAAAATCGCGGAAAAGGCGTTCTCTTGACGCCCACAGCACATTAACGGATAATAATAATTGAGTTCTTACTATTTTCCGTTCCTATCCTCGTTCCCAGTTATGACTGGGCAAACGCAAGTAAACCCAGTCAAACGTTCCACTCGGAGGACGCTCAAATAATGAAACCAAGCCGAAGAAGGGGGGCAACACTAGGCGTAGTAGCCGCCTGCCTGCTTACCCTTATATTCATCGGATTTGCAATCTACTTCCTCGCCAAAGTTCTAGGCGGAGGTAAGCAGGTGGCAAACGCTACGGATGCAGGCGCAATTAGCGCTGCAAAATCATTGTCTTCCATAACAGCGGACATATCGACAATTTCCAATTGGGCAGGCGGCGGATCATCGCCACCACCTGAACTTTCGGGATTGGCTGTTAATACAACTGGTTCAAACATCGGTGCGATCGACAGCACTTATGGCACTGGCCCGAACAGCACGTTGTATAACATCTTTGCTTACAACAGAGCAGCTGGTGCTGCTTTGATGGTTGCACTTAATGCCAACTATGAAAATACTGCTACAGCGCAAAGCAACGCTGCCAACACCATTCAAAACCTGGCTCTCATCGGCAATGCCATTTACGGGCAATTGCTTTCGAGCAGTCAGCTCAATGGTGGCACTAACGAAGATACAGCAGGAACGGTTGCTTATGCTTTCCAAAATACCTCCGATTACAACACATCGCAGATGGATGGTAATCAGTGGGTAGCGGGAGCAGACGGAAAGAAACACACCACTACATTGACGAACGATCTTTCAATCGGATATGTAGGCGGAACTGCAGCCGGCGGCCAAGTCGGTAAAGGTAACGTGTATTTTGCACAAGCCACCCAAGATGGAAACTGGGCCGGTTTAAGCAACTACCTTTCTTCATCAGGTGTCACTGCAACAGATGGCGCTGGTAATACTTGTTACTTTGTTAATGGTTATTCGAAAGATAGCGTACCGCTAGCTCTTTCTACTAACACGGTTTATCCAATTTACTTCGTAAGCGCGAACCCAACTCAGTTCCCGCACTTGGTGGACCTCGGTCGCTTCAATTCCGAAACGGCAGATCCTTCTTCTTCGAGTCCGATCACCGTCAACGGCACCACAATGCACTTGCCTTTCAATGCCGTTTCCGGTCAAACCAAAGCGACGCAAGTAACCGCATCTGGTAACTTGCTGAGCGATCAATCTAGCGCTATTCTCACAGGAGCTATTGCTTCTGCCGTTTTGGGCAGCTCCACCAACACGTACCCAATTCAAATGCCAGGCGGCTACATCCGCTTGAGAAACTATTATGATGCTGTGTACGCCAACACAAATCCTTCCGCTGAGTATCCAGATGCAAGCCCGCCATCAAGCATGAACACCATGCCTACTCCACCTGATGCTGGAAACTCCATCTTCAACAACGAGCTCTATGTAGGATCTGGTGGTTACAACGGAATCAACAGCTACGCATCAGCTAGTGCTCCGGCTGAATCTTCTGGTGGCACTTATGTATTCGGAACTGAAACTCCCGAATTCGTAGCTCCAACATATGCGTACAACAACGAACAACAAGAATCCGTAATGGCCCAGCTTTCTGATTGGGCAGCCTATGCTAACTCTGGCAACAATGCCAATGTTACGGCCGACGCTAACGCGCAAACCGCATATAACACTGCGTACAGCGCTTGGGTAGCTGGTGGACAAGTCGGACCG
>CAJCIF010000444.1 GCA_903970355.1 Actinomycetota bacterium | reverse complement strand
AGAAGAGCCACTCAGACAAAAACACAATAGCTTTCGCAGTGAATTTTATAACGAGGATGTCAGAGCAGATTTCCGCAAGATAGTTAACGACTTCGCACCAGATATGGTGCATGCCTTTCATTTTCAAAACCTATCTTCAAGCATTATCGATGAAGCTCTAAGCCTCAACAAACCCGTTGTTTTTTCGGCAACGGATTTCTGGTTTATCTGCCCCATAGTCCAGCTAAGAAAGCCTGATGGCTCGCTATGTCGCGGTCCTGAAAAATTCGCCAAAAATTGTTTGACCTGTTATACACCGGAGCTATTTCCGCCCAAGTCAGAATTTGGCGAAGCACTGGCCAACAAATATCCTGATCTCGCCAAAACTACCAACGCACTTCCTGCTCCTCTTCGTGCCATTGCCGATTCTGCACTTTATGCCGCCTATGTATCCGGAAAAATTCCGGGAGCCGTAAGTGCCACCACACAACGACCGCAGTTTTTGCAAGATGCTGCCAATCGCTTATCTGCAATAACAGTACCGACAAAATTAATGCGCGATCTATTCATTGAAAACGGCATTCGTCCTGAACTTATCTACCACGTACCCTTCGGAATTGACGTCATACCCCTGGAAGGCTACAGCACAAAAACGCCAAGCGAAGATCTCCGCATCGGTTATATCGGAGCAATTTCAGAACATAAAGGCGTTGATCTCTTAGTGAAAGCCTTTTTGAAATTGCCAGCCGATGCTAAAGCCGCCCTCACGCTTTACGGCGACCTGAAGCAATTTCCCGATTACAGCGATGAGCTGGTAAAGCTCGCCGCCGATGGTTCTGTAAATGCCAGCAAGATCAAATTTGCTGGCACGTTTCCCAACTCCGAACTCGGACCGAAGTTATCGTCACTGGATGTATTGGTAGTGCCATCCCGCTGGTACGAAAACACTCCGTTGGTAATTCAATCGGCCCTTGCCTGCAAAACTCCTGTCATAGCAACCGATCTTGGCGGCATGTCCGAATTGATCAAGCACGAATCAAACGGCATGCTTTTCGAAGTAAACAACGAAAACTCATTGCACAAGCAGTTGTTGAGGCTAGTGCAAGAACCCAACCTGCTGCCCACCTTGCGCTCTCGAATTTTGCCGGAGCGAACAATTTCGCAGATGGTGGATCATCTCGAATCTATCTATCTACAAGCCGCACCGCAAATGGCTAAACCCTTTACGACAAGTCGAGCCTGAATTTAGCTCAACTCCGATCTAAGGAGCTTGAAATAAAATGCATGGCGTAGCCGTGCGTTTTATTTCAAGCAATCTTTTTATGGCTCACCTAAAACTCGGCCAATTGAGTTTCAACAGTCAGGGAAAGAATCGAAATTGGTTCCGTCAATGCAAAATTGAGAAGCTTTGTACGCTGCTTTTGCCCTGCCGAAAGAATATTTCCGAGTTTGATGAGCGCGTCGTCACTGGTTGTGCCAAGGTTCATTTGCATACATATATGGAAAGAGAGGGTCTCGCAAAGGGCCAAAATGCCTTGAGAGAAATCATAGCGAGCCGAAATTTCTCGACTATTAGGTTCCGGGAGCAAACCATTCGAAGCATCGTGGCATTTTCCAATGAATTGCTTAAACCAATCCGGAATCGTTCCCGTTTGTTCGAGCAATGTCAGCCAAATACTAAGAGTGAGGAGTTCCTTACTGGCCTTATCAAATTCAGATTGATTAAACGGTATGTTCGCTGCAACGCCCGTTCTTTCCGTCTCCTTGGCGCCGCAATGGTCTATATAGGTCTTAAGGGCATGGCTACACCAGAGGGCAAGTGCCGCGACCAGAAAATCGGCACGTTCGGATAACTCCTCTTCCGTTTTCGGTTTTAACTGGTCTTCCAAGCCAAAAACCGGCTCCATATTGCCCTACCGGCTTTATGATAGACCAATTTTGCTGGGTTTATGAAACCGGGAGCACAAAATTTTGGCAAAGTTGGGGCGAACAGAGGGGGGTAACTACGTACTTCCACCATGGTTTTGATTAAAACCCTTTGCATTTACCAAATTGGGTGGTTATGATGCAACTGTTCCGGTTGTCAATCAGTTCGTCATCGCTATAACCCGCGTCGGGGGATAGCCCTGATTTGAATTGACATCCTGGGATATTACCAACCAACCTACCAAATAGACGCCGTTAAACGGACCGTTCTAGCAATCAAGGAGATAAAACCATGCCACCCGAGGTCCCACCAAAAACGGCAGCAGAAGCAGCAACCCAAATCAAAGCTGACATTGAAACTAACCACAACGGGAAAGCTGGCTACCAGCACTTCCTAGCCGATTACAATGCATTGCCCCAGGGTGAGCAAATGAAGCTTCTCCTCGCATTACGCGGCGATGATATGGATATTCTCAAACTAGAACACGAAAAAGCAGATATCAGTGGCCATCACGCTATTAAGAAATCAGCTGGCACTGCTGATTTCACCGCTGATGCTACTAACGCAGCTGAAAAAGCGTTGGCTACTCAAATTGCACAAGGCTGGGTGAAAGATGGTCATAAGCTTGGCGCACCAACAACTCTCGATGAAGTTAATCAGACGCTTGCTTCTG
>CAJCIF010000443.1 GCA_903970355.1 Actinomycetota bacterium | reverse complement strand
GAGCGTTGGCTCAATTTTTGTCTGATACATTGTTTTTGTTTTTGAGTGTTCTAAATAAACAAACTACAGAGCTGCCTGCGGCTTGCCGAATCGTTGTGTAGTGTTAGTGATGCTTAGATTTGTTCGGAAGTTTTTGTTCTTTAAAAATGTGCTTGAGATATAAGGCAATCCTAACTAGATGCTTGACTTCGATCAATCTCACATGCAATCTATCTAGCAGAAGTGCGATAGGAGCATTTGCGGTGCTAGCGAAGCATAAGCCCGCACACTTCTGTTTCGAAATTCGCGCAGGCATTTTTTATTTGAGTGCGATTGCCTTTTTTGTTCAGCAAATTTTCCGCTTCACGGAAGTCAACTTCATTCAGATTCCAACATTTGGTTCAGAGCGGAGCCCGGTACCAAAATGTTAAAATCTGAGGGCGTTCACCCTTGCTTTAAACGGGTAAAGAGCATTTGGTTGGGCGTAATTCAATAATATGACTATGAAGCTGAACATAAAGACAGGCCTTGCGATAGCCGCCTTTTGGCTGTTGCCTTCGGCTGTGTTTTGCCAGGAATTGGACGATGCCGGCATACCTGCAGCCGGCGACAATAGCCCGGCTCCATTTACGGGCAAGGGGGCGCCTCCGACCACCACGAATGTTGGCTCTTCGGTGTTTCTGGGTAATAGCTCGCCACCGATGAGTAATGTTACTTTCGGGGGAAATGTTCAGTCCAATACATACTTAAATGGACCGCCGCCTTCAACAGGCGGGCCACCGACTTCGAATTGGAACGGTTCACCAAATGGAAATTGGATCGGTTCGCCGTCCTCAACAGGTGACGGAAACAATGCGGGATCACCAACAAGCAATGCTGCACCTTCAAATGCCGGATCCGATAAGGCGCTTCCGCTGCAAACGCAAGTAGCGCGTTTAGAAAGTACTGTTTTCGGTCACAGCAGTGAGAACGTACCTTTAATGACCAGAGTAACGACTCTGGAAGGCAAAATATTCGGCACCGGATATGATACCAATAATAAATCGCTTGAAGATCGAGTGCAGCACTTATGGCAAGCTGTCAATCCTGCGTCTGCACAAGCAGACAACAACAATTCAAATCCTTTCGCGGCTATAACGGCATTTTTATCACCAATAGCGGAAGGTGCACAATCACTTTTTCGTATTGCTAGACCGCCCGATCAGGACACTGGTGCAGGCGCTAATGGGATGGACGGCCAGACGGGAATGAACCCGATGGGTGCGAATCCGATGATGGGAGCACCGATGGGATCGAATCAAATGGGCGCAAATCCGATGATAGGTGCTCCAATGGGGTCGAATCAAATGGGCGCAAATCCAATGATGGGTGCACCTCGAATGGCTTCTGTTCCACCTCCCAACTTTTCCTTATCTGTTCCAACAAATCTTTTTGCCACTCCTCCTGTTAGTCCGCCGGTTCCATTTTTAAATGCGGGAGTTTTGGAATTCGTTCGTCGAAATATGGGACAGAGAGTTGGTAATGGGGAGTGCTGGACTCTTGCTGCAGAAGCATTAAAATTTGCAGGCGCAGAGCCAGCCCAACAATACACTTTTGGCAGGGCTCTCTCAAAGAATGAGCAATGGGTGCCGGGCGATATTATTCAGTTCACTTCCTGCGTTTTCAAATACAAAGTTGGAAACTCAACCAGCATCATGAAAGCCGGCGCACCAAATCATACTGCGGTTATGTGGGGCCGAGACAATGGCCTTCCTGTAATAGCTCAACAAAATCACAACGGCGTTAAAACCGTGGACCTGCAAACTATCGATCTGGATTCTCTCATCAAAGGAAAATTCCAGATCTATAGACCAATACCACTGGGTCCGCCATAAGCTGGATTTATGGCGTTGAGAGTCACAAGCGAGCAAAAGCCTAAGGAATGGGCATTTTTATTCAGCAAAAAAGGTTGAGTATGCAGACGTGAAACAAGATGCCAGCAAACGACATAGAGACAACTCTGAAAACTATCCGCAAAACCGCCGAACACTGGTTGCGGTGTCAGGCACTTGCATCAATAGCACTGCACATCAAAGATTCTAAGTCAGCTGAAAAAGTAATTTCCGAGTCGTTTGAAGCGGCAGCGCAGTTAAGCGAGCCCAATCGCGCCGTAAAGGTGTCTTCCTGGCCATTAAGGGCGCTCGTCTTGAGAGCGCCGCTTAGAGTGAATGCAGCAGTAAACAAACTCTTGGACGATATTTCACGAGAACCGGATGCCTTGCGACGAGCGGATGCACTTTTTATGTTATGGGAATCAGTATACGCAAACAAGCAGGGGAGAGGCGCAATATTTTCTTCCTTACTTCGTTCTTCCGAATCGATGCATGGCTGGAGAAGAGCTCGAATGTTTCGGAATATGGCTATCGTTTCTGCTATCGACGATATGCCTTTGGCATTAACGTTGATCGAAAAGATAGAGGACCAGAGCCAACGTAAACGGGCAGAGAGAGCGCTCCTTGTTAAAGGGCAACTTGGTCCACACGAATTTTTTCCACACTATAAAAAGCCCCAAATGAATCTGCCTAGCTTTTAACATCTCAGGGATACATTTCAAGGTTCAACTAGTTCAGATAACATCCGTTATCCTTTCAATCCTGAACGCGCGGAGCGCGCATCAGGTTGCAACGCAACCTAAGCCGGTGCGACCTCGCACCGGTTAACCTATATGTTTCTTTCCACGCATCGGCGAGTCTAATAAATTCTTCGGCCTTCTCTCGGTAAAAGGGCAGCAGCGAATATAACAGGTCTCTATCGGATAAGCGTTCAACTTCGCAAATTATTTGTTTAGCGACTTCGAGAACATCTGTCCATGCCAGATTGAAATCATCTGTTCGTTCACTGCAACCGGCTTTGTAATAGCGCCCTAGAGTAAACCAGTTCCAGTAAACAAAACAATTGCTTGTCCTGTACCCTTCTTAGATTAAGCGTGCCCGATTTGACTTCACTGCTTTCTCAATTGATTTCAGTGTTTCTGTTCTGATCGGTAGGTTACCCGCAAAGTCACCAAAGCTCTCTGCAACAATAGCAATTCGCCCGATGATTTCTTCAGCTGCTCCTTCCGGGACACCAGTTTTGCTTGCCAGTTGAAGTAAATGTTTGCGGGATGGGGTACGTGCTTCGCCGCAAATATCCATTTGATGTTCACCGTTCGGCCCCTCGCTGAATGTCAGATCATAGGCAGGTGAAAACCGCCATCTTCCATCCTTTCCCAATAAAAAAGAGAAGTTTTTAGAGTGATCATCCCGGTTATTGAACATGACATTGAAAACGCATCGCTCGAACGCCTGAAGCACCTCTCGGGCATCACGGGTCATGAACTGAGTCAGTCGCAAAAGAGTAATGTAGTCAAGCTGTGGAGTTCGGAAATCCACATGCGCTGCTCCGGCAGCCGTGTGCATCGGTATGCGCATGCCCTCGAAGCGGTCGAAACGTTCGATACCAAATGCTGAAAGTTCCCGGTCAAGGTCAAAATATTCTGTCACCGGAGTCCGAATGCCACTCGCTTTTGCGATTCGTCCGTACATTGCTTCCACAGAACACACCTCTTTGTGCTCGTGCTGTGCAGGAAATTTCACGAGCATAGGACATCCGCCATCTTCCTCCGAGTTGGACATAAGATTGCTTTTCCGATCAAAATGCACTAAAACCTTAGGCCGGGCACCTTGCGGCGATCCGCCCATCAATACTAGTTTGCGCAATAGAACTTCACTCTCATCAGTTATCACGGAGCGAACATCTCGGGCAAGATCCAACAATTGCACGTCTGCTGGCGTCAACATCTCTCGACCAGATGGCTCGAACACGAGCGCTCCCATCGCATTGTCCCCAATCAATGCAAGACGATCCAACGGAGAGATCTGATCTAGAGTCCGCCCTTGCTTGCGAAAGAGCCTGTCCATCAATAACATGCCCCAGCCATCTGGTAATGCGTCACTTATCAGCCCGGGTAATCGAAGTTGATGTTCGGGGAAATCACCGAAAGATCTTGTACTTAATGGTAACTTGAAAGGAGATAGTTCAAGACCCCGCTTTATAGCCTGTGGTGAGTACTCAAAAAGAAGCTCTCTGGTATCGTCCGCCAGAACGCCTAATTCAACTCGCTCGCCCCAGCCCGCGTAAATCACGTTCAACTTCTTCAATCTGATTGTCTCCGCCGCGCTCTTTGACGGTTTTGACTAGCTCGCTCCATCGCCTTTATGGATTTTGGTTTTAGCTCAAACAAGTTCGACATGGATTCGATGAGACCGAGAGCCATTGCTACACGCAAAAACAGATCCAAGGAACCACGCCCCGAGCGCTCAAAATTGCGCAGTGCTCGTTCGGATACTCCAGCCCGAGCAGCTAGTTCGCTTTGCTGTAGGTTCTCAGCCAGTCTATGAGCACGCATTCTATTACCGAACTCTCGGGCGATCTCATCAGACGTAGCAAGATTAAAGTGCATTTTTATGCCGGTTATATCTACTTTTGCCCTATAATAGGTAATATTTTACCAGTTATCTTTGCTCTTGGCAAAAGAATCTGAAGAACAACTTTGAATTTCAACTGTTAACGCGCTAGAAAATAATAGTTTAGACTCGCGGTTCCTTCTTCATAACTAGAGCACCATATATAGTGACATAAATCACATTCGGCAACTTTGACTTAGCGGTTCGCTCTAATGTACTGAATTAGGAGCATGAGATTTATTGTGCCAAACAGGGGGAAATAAATCATCGAAATCCAGCACAGCAGAAACCCCTGACAAGATTCAAATAGTTGAGTTTGAGCCAATGGTACGATGATTAGGAAGTAAACGATATAACTGCAAGAGCTCAAGAAGGCAAATTTATGATGTGATTCTGCGGATTTACGAGGCGAAAAAAAACAGGCCGCCGCGCCTGCTGCTAGGAGCCAATATATACCAACTGTGCCCGCTTGCTCCCAATAGGCACCATTCAGTGGCCAAGATTGGCAATAACCAACAATAGCGCTCGAAAGGAAATATGCTCCTTCGAGGAGTTTACCGAGAGTCTTTCGTGCGTTAACGACTTGCATACCTCTTTTCTTCGGCAAATCAACTTTCAACATCGAAACCGAAAGCAATGGCAACGGATTTTGCGGCCTCAATTTCGACTATTTGATTTACAGTGCGCATCAGTTCTAGCTCATGGAATAGATGTTTTATTACCTGAGTATCAGGCACATCTAGAAGATGAGCAAGTTCCTTAACCGTCAACGGTTCGTCTATATTTATACGTTTTTTCATCGCTTAGCTCGCGCGGAATCCTTTCGCATGCTCCGGTGATGCTGAAGGTCTGGGAGGCAGCCCCGGACAACCAAATTCCTCTCTACTTGGTAGACGTTCTACGCGTGGATCCAAATAATTGTTGATCACTTCTCCCGTGTCAATAGCTTTCAATACTTCCTGTACTATGCGGTCGTCTGCCTGTTTGCCTGAAAGTTTCATCGACTTGACGCGCTCGCCAATTTTCCTTCCAACTGCATTGTTAGCTAGGTCTTTCTCTGTGTCCAAGTAGTGCTTCTCAGTACTACCATCTTTGGAAGTATATGCTTCAAAATATTCGTTCACTCGAAAGAGGATATCTGAATTAAAAGAACCCAGTTCGAAAGCCGCTAAAGCGGCACCATAGGCATGCTGGAATCCATTCACCAGCTGCTTGTACACGATTACTTTTGTCCCATTGCGAACGAACACATAAGTACCCGTTCCGAAAGACTCTGGAGTGGGTGGATTCGTGTACTGTGGAACGTTAATCGCAATCGGGATTAGATGGCTACGGCCGAACAGCTGTTGTTCGCGTAAGCTCACTCTCCAAATTACGCTCAGCGGATACGCAGCACATAACACAAACAAGCAAAGGATTACGAACAATACTCGCCAGTGCTTAGTTATTGCAACCAGCATAGTTAGCCTTCATCAACGAAAATTACTTCTTCATATTTTGGAATGAAGTAATTATATCAAAGGCAGCTTATGCCCTCCATCTGTGCGTCTGCTAATCTAGCCTTATGTTTTCATTTAACACCTATGAAAGTGCAACTGCTGCAATTCAACAGCAGCAGCGATTACTCTTATTGGACGTGAACTCAACATGCTTGATTTGAATTCACCGATATCGATTTTGTTGCCGATATTCCTTTGTGTTGTTTTCGTTATTGTTCGCTTTCTTTTACTTAGAAAGCACTTACGTAACTTTGACGTGCTACTCAGATTATTTTTTATCAGCTCCATTTGTTTAGGTGCAATCATTATCTTTTGCGGATCAACTCACGTATCTGATATAAGCGAACGGGAAGTGACGTGGTGGACAAGGTTGTGGATTCCACTCTCAGCACTTATGACATTTATTGCATCTTCGCGTTTATGCATATTTCTTTTGAGTTATATTGTTTTCTGGACTTTTTATTTTGTATGTGCGTTCGCTAGTCTTGATGCCGGAGCTGAACCATCAATACCGCCGCTCATTCCGCTGGTCGCATTTGGAGTGTGCATAGTTGTAAGCGCTTTTGGGGGACTGTTAGAAACTCGTTCCAAGAATAAAAATTGAGACGCTTCAACGCAGTCCGGTAGTTTAGGATATATTTTCCGTTTTCATTTCAGCAAATCGCGAGCGCGAATGGTGCTTAATATCGATTGTCGCAATCCGACTTTGTCCGTTTTAAAGCGCGTAAATATTTCAAGCGAGTCTTTTTCATCAAGGCGTAGTAGACCTAAGAGTAAGTGCTCGGTGCCCATGTATGTAACATTTAAATTCATTCGAAGCTAGTACGAGCATTTGTCTTGCATTCTCCAAATACGTCATTTCTTTGAACGGATCGGAAAGTATTTGCCACCACCGTTTTTCAATGCGATCAAAAGGAGAGAGTATGTCTTTAACCACAGAGCGAGCTTCCAGCAACGTCATGCCGGCTTTCTTCAGCTCCTGGGCAGCAACGCCCTTTCCTTCAGCGATTAATCCGAGGAAAATATGTTCAATGGAAACAAAGTTATGGCCCAACGACTTAGCTTCCTCTTGAGCGAGCATAATCACCACTATCGATGCTTGTGTAAAACGTTCATACGTTGAGAAGCCTTTCTTAGCGTTCATGTTCTCTCGACTTTTGTTCTGTTGGAACTTTTACAAACCATCTTACCGTCTAGACCCGACCGTCTGCTACTCTAGCTTGTGTATTCTTTGCCAGTGCGTTTGCCGGTGGAAAAACAAACGCGTCGAAAACTTCCCTACTACCTAATGCGATTGCATTGACTTAAGCGACACCGAATAGCACGGTTTTTCATTGTTACCATCTCATTATGAGACCGCACTCCAATGTTTTTTACTTTTTCGCCAAAGCTTCATTGCTTCTTCTTTTCGTGCTGAGCTTTTCCTCTTTGTTTGAGCCTGCTGGGCGGGCGGACGATTGGGATTTCTTTCATGAGCACGACCGGCACGGAGAAGGACACCATCGGGGATGGGGCGGAGAACGCCATGAGGGATGGGAGG
>CAJCIF010000442.1 GCA_903970355.1 Actinomycetota bacterium | reverse complement strand
TGAAAGGCACTTTCGGGTTTTCGCTTGCTTCGATGAAACAGGCTATTTGGAATGAGCTTGCGCAGAAATCCTTATTCGTTCGCAACCCTGAGGAAGACAGAACTATATTTTACGTTCTGGCCATTCTTCTGATTGGTGGCGGTTTTTGCATTGCGTTGTTTGGTGATCCTGTTAATCGTGCCAACGGCTTCGGCGTAATTGTTAGTGGTGTGATCACTGCCTTATCTGCTCGTGCCATGCCGGCTCGCACAGCACAGGGGTCACAAGCGTTGGCTCGGTGCAAGGCTTTTCAACGATTTGTCAACACGGCGGAGAAAAGGCGAATTGCCCTTCTTGCAAAAGATGATCCAACTATATTTGGGCGACTACTTCCCTATGCAATGGTGCTGGGCGCCGCAGACAAATGGGCGGAAGCCTTTAAAGATCTGCTCGTACAGCCGCCAGATTGGTACGACAACACGGCTTTGAACCGCAATGGAGTTTTTTATCCGGATTTATTTGTATCCGATCTCAGCGACAGCATGCACACTATAAGCTCCGGAGTAATGGCTTCTCCAACCACATCCTACTCAGGATCATCATCTTATTCGTCGTGGGATTCCACTGCCGGCAGTGGCGGCAGTGGATTTGACGTTGGTGGTGGTTTTAGTGATGGTGGTTTTGGTGGCGGCGGTGGTGGCACCTGGTAAACGCCGTTTAAGGCAAACTAGCTGTTTATACCGTGCTGGCTCCACGCACAGTTGAATTCCAGCGAGTGAATCCACCCGTCAGCATGCCGACAACTAAGAGAATTAAGCCGCCCCAGGCAGCAGGGCTCCAACCGGAAACGGTGAGTGAATAGGGCATTAAGTCGGCGACCACTCTTAAGGCGAAGGCAGGTAAAATCCAGAATCCGAAAATCCATAACGGAATAATGAAAAGGAGAGCAAGACCGAAGGTTGTCACTGCCCATATAGCCGCCAACGTTGCTGCAAGCACTTCAACGCCCCAGAGCATAAGGGAAAAGAATACTGCTAAAACGAAAGCATTTCCGAATCCGCCGTGAATGGCAATTCCCGGTACAAGCGGCAGTAAATAGAATATTGCTACAGCCTTAATAGCTAGTCTTATCAATAAACCCATAACTGCGCCTCCGGTCTTTCGTTTTCAATAGGTATTTTGAAAGACGAATTTTCTTGGAAAATGTGGCTTAGAATTGCCCATATGATAAAGCTTAGAGTTTTTCCTGTCATATTCAGTATTGTCATGCAAGTCTTGCCGGCATTTGCACAGGATGCACCACGCAAGGATAGTGAGCTTTTCAATGTCAATGTCACCAAATTTGATTCGAATGCAACAACGCCTGCTTTAGAAAGTGGTCTGATCAACACGCAGCTGAAATCACAAACTCCCGTTATCGCGCAGTCCAAAACTTTCCGTAATTGGATCGAGACATATCACAAGGCTTTTGTACTGACGTGCTCAAATTTAAACAAAGCGGAGATTGTCGAAATCAAAGGAGCATGGGACAACTCAAACAAGCCGCTTGACGCGCTGGGAATTCCACATACAACAATAAGCACTCACAAACTCAAAAAGTACGATCTCACCAATTGCAAAATATTGATTGTTGATTGTGGCGGAGAGTTGTCGCGAGAATGTTGCCAGATAGTGCGCGATTTTGTTGGTGCAGGTGGTGCATTGATTAGCACGGACTGGGCTTTAAAAAATACCGTTGAAGTTGCCTTTCCTGGCTATATTCAGTGGAATCATTTCAAAACGAAATCAGAAATTGTCGATGCACATTTTACGGGCCGAGATCCCGCCCTTTTTCCGGGCATGGTGTCGCAGGCAGGCTGGAGCCTCGATATTGAGGCGGAAACAATCAAGATATGTAAGCCGGAAGCAGTTTCAGTTCTTGCTGTCAGCCAGGGATTGGCACGTGAGGAGCCGGATCGTCTCGGTATTCTTGCTGTTGCGTTCGCTTTTGGACGAGGGCGAGTTTTGCATCTAATTGGGCACTACGGAATGAGCAACATATTCATGCTCATGGATCCTGCGCCTGTGATTGGCATTAGCATGCGTCAGGCTCTCATTACTAATTTCATCATTGCAGAGCTTGCGCGCAGGGCAAGCTCTGCCAACGAAGAATTTTGACAAAAAAAGAGGCGAGCTCTTGCTCGCCTCCGACTGATCTTGTTGTGTTTGATTTGCTTTTAAAACTCCCGCATATTTGCGGCTTTTATGTCAATTCCACATTCATCAGTCCTGTACGTTTGATGATTTCTTAGACGGGTCTTTATCCAGGGAGTTCCCGTAAATCTAAATTGAATATGAATGGCGCCTCTTATCTGGTTTCCCGCTCTTTTAGCCTGCTAGAATGAAGCCCTGAAATTCCAGTTTAATTTTGGAATTTCGCGAGGCAAGACTCTTTTATTTAGAGCTGCCGACACGATCTATTCTACTGCAAAGTGCAATCTTAGGAGAGACTATGAAACGCAAAGCAAATGCAATTTGGCAAGGCGATTTGAAAACAGGCAAAGGGCACATTTCTACAGACAGTGGTGTTCTTGCGAAAACGCAATATTCGTTCACGACTCGTTTTGAAAACGGCACAGGAACTAATCCTGAGGAGCTAATCGCTGCTGCTCATGCCGGTTGCTTTTCGATGGCTCTTTCGGCTCAGTTGGGTGAGCAAGGAATGGTAGCTGACAGCATCGACACAACCGCAACAGTCACGCTCGAAAAACTAGATACTGGTTTTTCAATCACCGAAGTGCACCTGAATTTGGTTGCTAAAATACCGAATGCCGACCAAGCTAAGTTCAACACTGCTGTTGAAAATGCTAAGACTGGCTGCCCAATCTCAAAGTTGTTCAATACGAAAATTACATTGGAATCGAAATTAGAATCGACCGCCAAAGTATAAGTCGTCAAATATTCGAATCTATAAAAAGGAAGACCACCGCAAGGTGGTCTTCTCTTTTTCGGGATGGGCAGCCCGACACATCTATTGAGCACGTTCAGTTCGTTAGGGACGTTCCTGAATTTAAAAGCGGAGCAGATTGCGAGTAAACGCGGGCAAGCCTTGCGAGGAATTTTTTGTATTTGTCGAAAACTTAGGCATTGGTTCAGGCGCTCTTACTGTATGGAGCATTTCACTTGCTCGGGGATCCATTTTTTCAAGCCAGACTTCATCGAGCTTTGTGCGACCAATTAAGGTGCTTTGGTTCTCGTTGTTGAAATTGACCTTTCTAGAATTTCTTTGGAATTGTTCGTTTAGCATGACCCTATCTCCCGTGCCTTCGAGAGTAACTACTCTTGGCAGGGAAGATTTAGGCGGGCAAAAGATTAAATCGCTAATGCCGCACGGCGTGGACGATTTTGGGCAAGAGGTACTGGCTCAACTGGTCGCCGCCGTGCCCATTCAGGTGAACGATGTCAAAAAAGGACGCATCTGAAAATTCAGGAGCGGACTGGAGGTCTAGAAACTCCGTTCCTTTATTTAGGGCGGTTACCTCTAGCCAACTATTATAATGGGCCAAAAATCCCGGCGGCATGAGTTCCTCATGGGCACGTGTAAGAGGCATGTTCACGATAAGAAGACGAATATGGCGATGTTTGCACATATCCAAAAGGGCTTCGAAGAATCTTTCTTGCCTGGCCATTTGTCGGTAGTCGAATCTGGCATACCTGGCTTCGTATTCAGCTACGCTCGGTATCCAGCCAGGCGCAACCTTGGGAGGTTCCGGTGGTATTCCGGGAGCCGCCTCTTTGCTTTGCAGAAAACTGAATAAATCGAGCGAACTCTTTCTGAATAATTTTGTCTCCGTCTTTTTTGCAAGGCTATCAACTCTTTCTTGCCACCATCGGCGATATCTATAGAGAGGAATCTTTTTGCGGATCGTCAGCTCGCCTTTTTCCTCAAGGTTGGTTTGGAATAAAGAGCCGGGGGCGAGAATGTCGGTCATGCTGTAAAGCCGTTTAAAAGACTCGGTATCTGTTTCCTTCGGCAATAGGCTGTCCATAAAGTCGCGTGGCGAAACGCCATAGATGATGAGCTTAGGACGGTGGTCGTTGTCGAAATATCGATCGCAGCATAAATAGACATCTGATGCCATGGCGGCGTGGATGCCGAAATCAAAGATGGTGAGTGGCTTTTTCCCTTCCTTGAAGACGAGCTGCTCCAGCTGTGCGCACCAGCCGAAGTCATCAAATTTCGGCACACCTCCGGAATGCAGTTGATCCGACATCCAAAAGGGAAACTTCACGATCGATGAGCCCATGATCACGACATCTGGGGTTTTTGTGATCGCTCGGTAGTGCGATAGAACGGTGCCGGCATTGGTGTGTTCCGGCCGTCTGTTCAAAAATGAACGATCGCAATATGAGTAGAGGCAATTCACTATGACATAAGCGATTAGCGCACTAAGAAAGGCGCTCGAAAACTTGCTGCGTGGAAACTTCCACTCAGGAGGTAAACGCAGCGTATCAGAGGGGCGCTCGAGTACGTTAGTAGTCATGACCTAGACATTATGGTCCAGGCAACGCTCGAAGAAGCCCACTATTGCAATTAAGTATCACTCATGAAGGGCTAGCAGGGCAGATGTTTCGAACT
>CAJCIF010000441.1 GCA_903970355.1 Actinomycetota bacterium | reverse complement strand
AAAACGCTGGGTATACCAACACCAGTAAACAACTCAGTAACTGCCCTTGTAAAACTTTTAGAAAAGACCAACTGAGAGGTGTTAATTGAGATCCGGCGGCGACCGATTCGGGGTTTTAAGAAGATCTACCGATGCTCTTTTGCAACAGGGCCAGCAGCTCGTTTCTCGCGGTGATTATGCAGGTGCGGCGGAAAAGTTTAAAGGTGCGCTCAATGCCTGGCGCAACGGTTCCGGACCGCGCCAGGAAGAAGCACGAATTATTGATTTTCTAGGTAAGTGCTATGTTGCGCAACGCAGATACGAAGACGCATACGCACTGTATTCTGAAGCGCTCGGATTTTTAACTGGCTCCGCTTACGACGAAATCTATACAAGCTTTCTTTATCTCAACGAGCGCATGGGCACTTTCACCAAAAAACCTACAGATGGCTTTTAAGCAGATGGCTTTTGAGCAGATCGCTTTTGAGAACGCAACGCGCACCAAAAGTACATTATTGTTGCTCGCAGCGACTATTTGCCCTTCGATTTTTTTTACTGGACTATTAGCTTCTGCCAATGACGGGTCACCGCCGCTGGAGCAATTGCTAAACGCTCTTCCTCCCATTACAAGCGACGACAAAATTCGGTTGCGCTCCGACGTCAATTTGCCGGGTTCACAAGAAATATGCTCGCGATTGCATCAGATTTTTGATTTCGATTTGAATATTCAAGGACTCAAGAATGACCCCCGCGTCAACCGGCCGTTAGAAGTAGGGTTGGCATCTGAGCAGAAGATTGCTAGTTTAATAAACACTCGCATGGGTGGCCGCGCACTAGGTGCTCGCGCATTCGTATCGCACGCTCAGGGATTTACGGGGTCCACTGAGGCTTATGATTGGTATGTTGCAGGACATGAGATTGAGCACGTCATCATGGCTCGGTTTGGTGCCACCCAACCGGCATTACCTACTTACTTAGTCGAGGGCATAGCTTGCAGTGTCGGTGCGCATTGTTGTCGTGAGCTCGGGATTGGCTCTAAGGCTTTGCAGCAGCAGGCTAAAAAGTTGTCTCAAGTATCGGCGCAAAACGTAGAGGATGTTTTTCAAAATTTTAGAGTCTCTTCCGACATTGCTGAATTTCGTAATACAGGCAAATTGTTTATCGGTGAACATATTGGTGGACTTTTTGTTGAGTTCATGGCTTGCCACATGAGTGATTCTCCATCGAAGTTTTTTCTAAATTGGGCCGTTTTCAGTAAGCGGCTCGGTGGTGGCACACCTTTTGAAACCGCCTTTCAACAACAGTTTGGCTTCTCGATCGAAAAGGCGCAAAGCGAATTTATACAATTCATTCGCCGTACTGAAAATAATCCGGCGGCGCGATTTCAGAACACCGTTTATCAGGGTTTCGCGGTCTAGGCTAAACGGAATTTTCTTATCTCAGGCTATCAAAAGCCTTTACAGCCCTTTCGGTAGCACTTCGAGCACTGGCAGGATTCGTTCCCGTCACAAGGCGGCCACTGGTGACGGAGTAATCGTCCATAGCTCCCATCGAAGAACTGTAGTACGCACCGACTGCGGTGACCGCATCGACGACAAGAGTGACTTTGTCTTCTTTCAACTTACCGAGAATTCCCAAAAGCATTTCCCCTTCAAGCGTGAAACCGGTCACCGTCTTGCCTTCAATGATCGATTTTCCGGTCTTCGCATCAATAATGCCCGGCAGAATCGCAGGACCATGGCACACGGTGCCGACGATGCCTCCGCGCTCCCAAATATCGGCTGCGACCGCCTGCAGTCCTTTCGCAGTCGGATAGTCATAAAGCGCAGCGTGACCGGCCGAGGCAAAGAACAATCCATAATCCTTGCTATTCAACTCAGATGCCTTCTTGAGCTGTGAGTGGAGCTTGATGTTGAACGGATGCTTTGGATTGTCGTAAGCCGCTTTGTCACTTCCAGAAAGAAAATGTTCCATTAGCGACACCTGGTCGATTCCGCAGGTACCGGTTTCGGAGGCCAGATCCACTTCAAAGCCGGCTTCGGTTAGTACTTCGAATGGGTGCAAGGCTTCTGTATAGAAAAGACCAGTCTTAAGACCGCCTGGATAGATAGCACCGTTAAAGCTCGATATCGAAATCAACGCTTTTCGGGGGAGATTCGTTGGCATGATTCAATCCTTTTTGTTTCTAGTGAGTGGACGACTTTTGTTTAAAACTGGGTTCTTTCTCGCTGATGTCCATGCGTTCTATCAGTCGATTTTTGATGGTGTAGATATGCCATACTTCCTGGTCTGAAAGAACAACGCCATCCAAACTTTTGACGAGCTGGTGCACCCTTACCTCGGTTTTGTTGTCTTCTCGATCGATAACTTCAAGCGGCTCTACATGAGGATTAAACTCAGCCCACTGGCGAGTCCAGTAAGCACGAATTTCTTTTTTTCCAACTACCCGGCCTCCTTCTGATGATGTTGGCCAATCGACATTTTCACTCATCCCCACCAATGTGCTATCGATGTCTCGCTTATTGAAAGCGGCGTAAATTTTCGTCATCAGCTCTTTGTTTTTGCTTTCCATTCAAGTGCTCCCGTGATGATTACATAGCAATCATCTCATCGTGCGTCACAAATTCTCCTGTAACAGACGTGTATTTTGCACGCTTGAAAACAAGTTCAAATAACAATGGCAAAACAATGGCTAAACCAGTCCCTAGTTTGCCAGCCTTGTCTGGCAGACTTCTTGAAAAGCCACACAAATTGGGGATGAGCCGAACATGCTACACATTGAGAATTTGGGAACGAGAGATTCCAACCTACCCGCTCCAGAGTCAATTCGGGGAGCCGCAGCGGCAGCGTATCAGCCGGTAAGCCTTGATACCACTCCTAAGAATGATAAGCCACCTGAGCGACAAACAGGAGGGGACACACTTCCTCCCGACCTTCAAAAAAGAATAGATGCTATTGTGACCGCCAGCGGTACCGATGCGGAAAAGGGGAAATTTAGCCCTGAGAGCAAGAAAGCATGGCAGGACCTGGTTGATTATTTGAAATTGGACAAACCTGCCGTCTCTGAACTCAACTCCGCATTAAAGGCTGTGTGCGAGCTTACTAACGAGGAACTTGCCAAAACCGTTAGCGGCGTTCGGATCGGAGCTGACGCAATGTTGGATAACACCGGCGCTAACTTCTATGTGAGAATGGACGGACCGAATATAAGCGCAGAACAAAATCAGTTGGATATAGCCCAAGGCCACGAGAGTGACACGGTAATTCGGGTCGGTCGGATGGATAGGCCCAAACCGCAACCAAATCCTGCCCCATAGTCAATCATTCTGACTGCACTGACTTGCGATTACTTTAAAGCCATGACGGCTGGTACTGAATATGCCTCATTAACGAGATCGAGATATTCCCTGGCCTCTTGCTCCCAGCGATCGTTATCCCACCCTAATTCCGGCTGAGCGATTTTCCGCACTCGTTCTAGCAATGTCGCTCCGCCATTCTTCAAGGTAAATCCGATTCGTCCGCGTCTGAGAAGAAGATCTTGAAGATGCACTACGTATTCGTTTTTAGCAGAGTAACGCAGCTCTGCCCATAACATGGGAGTATCAGGTATCGCTTCCAATTCACCTTGTTTAGCTTGAGATATTATGTTGAGCGCTTCATGTCCATAATATCCTGCTAAGCGCCTTCGCACTGGAAGCGGTATATCGCTGGGCAACTCAATAGGATCGAGTGTTTCAAATATTGGTTCTTGTTTTGTTTCTGGTTTGAAATCAACATATTTTGCAATTTTAGACAGCACTTCGTGTGCAGTGTTTCTAAAAGTTGTAAGTTTTCCACCCGTTACGCTGATCATGCCTCGTTCATCTAAAACGAGTGACTCGCGTGTTTCTTTGGAAGAATCTTCCCTGCCATCCTTAATAGCAGGGCGCACTCCCGCCCAACTGGCTGTCGCATCAGCCAGAGTCAAATTGAGCCCTGGGAAATAATAATCGACCGCTGCCATCAGATACTTCACTTCCTCAATCGATATTCGCGGTTCCCTTTCTAATGGCAAGTCATGTTCGGATTCCGTTGCACCAATAAGCACATGGTTATGCCAGGGGTAGGCAAAAACATTACGTTTATCGATTGGATGAGGAAAGGCCACCACACAACGTATTGGAATTTTAGATTGGGGGAAAACGAGATGACTGCCGCGGGTTGGGCGGACTAAAGATGAACTACCGAACGCCTGGCGCAATACGTCTGCACCGGCTCCGGTGGCATTAACAATTGTGCGCGCTCGTACTTCCAGTTTGTCGCGGGTTAAGGTATCTTCAATTTCTACACCTTCAACTCTGTCGTCCTTTTGAATGATCTTCTTTGCGACCACATAGTTCATTGCAGTAGCGCCGTGTTTAATTGCATCGGCGAGCACTCGCAGTACGAGGCGTGAGTCATCTGTTTGTGCGTCTTCATATGAAAAGCCACCAAGCAGATTATCCGTACGAAGACCCGGAAGCGCCTTTTTGAAATGATCTATCGATCTGTGTCTGTGCGTATTTCTGCCAGCAAACATGTCGTAAACACTTAGCCCGAATTCCGCAATGAACTCTTTGACATGGCTTTTATATACGGGCATCAAGAAAACCAATGGATCAACAAGACCGGAGGCATCCTTCAACAACCGCTCCCGTTCTCGCACGCTCTCGAGCATTACATTGAATTGCCCCTGGGCAAGATAGCGCAGTCCGCCATGTACCATCTTTGAAGAACGACTAGACGTTCCCCATGCATAGTCTTTTGCTTCAACCAGAAGTGTAGAGAGACCGGCTCGAGTCGCTTCCTTTAAAATGCCGACTCCATTTATGCCACCACCAACAATAACAACATCAAATTGCTTTCCCGCAATAGACTTCCATTGTTCGGCGCGACTCTGATTTGCCATGCGCGTCAAATTACCATAACTATTTTGAATCCGTTGTGGCGCGCGTTGCCAGGGAAGCTACTTTCGCTTTCAAAGCCTTTACGCGTGGATGATCTTCTCCGCGAATTTGCGATTCTATCTTGAGCGCTTTTTCGTAATTGTCTTTTGCATCAAGCCATTTCTTTTCTTGAACCAACACATTGGCGAGATTCTGATAGCAGATAGCTGTATCTATGCTATCGGGACCGCTATTTTTCAAAAACAATCCAAGCGCCTTTCGATGGGTTTTCTCTGCTTCATCGTAATTCTGAGCATCAGAATAGACACCACCAAGGTTGTCTATAGTGGTGGCATAATCGATAGATTCTCCTTCGCCTCTCTTTTCCAGTATTGAGAGAGCGCGTGTAAGCGCAGCTATCGATTCGTCAAATCTATCCGTGTGCAAATAACAATCGGACAAATTGTAGAGGCAAATAACAACATCCGGTCCGTTTGGACCTTGCAACTTCTCGAATATTGCAAGCGCTTGCTTGTGCAGCTTTTCTGCTTCTTTCGGCACACTCAATTCATCATATACACGTGCAGTATCATCCAACGTACTGGCGGCGGCAACGCTTTGCAAACCTTCCGATTTCTCTAAAATTGCAAGCGCTTCTTTGTATGCGCTCATGGACTTTTCAAACTCTTTCAGCATCCGGCACACACTGCCGTATGAACGCAACGTTTCTGCAAGTATGTTGTCGGAACGAAGTTCACGAGCCTCTTGCACTGCAAAAGCAAAATCTCTCTGGGCAGCATCGTAATTGCCATCCTTCTTTTCTTGCACACCCTTGTCTTGTGCCATAGCAAGCGCTACAAGTCTCATTCCTCTGCCAATTTGTTCGGAATCATTACCGTTATTTTTGATGATATTAATCACGTACTCGCCGGTGGCTCGGTATTCCACCAGATGTTCTGAGGCTTTTGATTCCTTATCAACGTAAGTAATCACTACCTTCTGGTCAGGTCTCACAGTGCCAGTCAATGATGAGGCAGCTTCAGCTTTCTGAGGTACAGCGACATGAGCATCCGTTGGGGTGTCGGCTCGTGTTGCCAACAAGGGCATTTGCGTTAGCGCCAGAGTTGCAAACAAAGAGCAAAGGCGTCTGGAGTTTTTTCCTGATGACATGAGGTTTTCCCTTCTTGTCTGATCTTGCGAAGTATTTACGCGAAGTATTTTACCGAGAAAGTTCATGATTTGTTCTTATCACGTTTCCATGGAGGAGGCGCACCCAACCATCCCATGGACCATAACAGGAAAACGATGCTGAGCGAGGTAACAATCATCAATACAATCGCATAAGGATAGCCGTAATACCAATCGTATTCAGGCATGTTGTATGGCGAGATATGGTTATTGAAATTCATTCCATAGATACCGGCAATTAAAGTAGGTGGTGCGAATATCGTTGTGAGAATGGTGAGCACTTTCATAACTTCATTGAGTCGATTACTGACGCTGGACAAATAAACGTCCATCAAATCTGCGCCTAGCTCTCGATATGTTTCGCTGAAATCCAATAAGCGCACAATTTCGTCATAGCAATCGCGCAGGTGAATTTTGGTCTCGGGAGAAAGCGCATCACCACTATCTCTAAGAAGACCATTGACGGCTTCACGCAGGGGCCATATTTCTCTTCGCAACACCAATAGCTCGCGTTTGGTGGCATGTATTTGTGTCATGGTATTTCGGGACGGATCATCAACGACCACTTCTTCCAGTTGTTCCAACTTCTCGCTAAATTGATCGATTATTGGAAAGATGCGATCTACGAGCATGTCCAAAACAACGTAAGCAAGATAATCAGCAGTTTGGCTGCGAATGTTAGCAATATTGCGTTTGATACGATCCTGCAAATGATCCAGGGCTTCAATTTTTTCGCATTCAAAAGTAACGAAGAAGTTCTTTCCGAAAAATACGCTCAATTGATTTGCGTTAAATCGAGTTCCATCATAGGCTAAAAAGTGAGCCACTAGAAAGAACGTCTTATCGAACTGTTCCATCTTGGCTCGAATTTGTGATTCCAGAACATCTTCCAGCGCGAGGTGGTGAAAATCAAATATCTTCCCGATTGCCTTGATTTTCTCAGGTTCGCCTAGTCCTTCGATCCGTATCCACACTCTTGGCCATTGCTGAACAATAGACATCAATTGGGCTGGATCTTCAACGATCTCTTCGTGCTCCGCCGAAGCATCATATGCGGTGACTGAGATTTTTGTGGTGCCGGCGCCTTCTTTAACGAGAGATTCGCCGGCGTGAGAGCCCGGCCGGAAATGCATGGTTCCAACTTGTTGCTTCACGGTTTTTTGATGCCTTCTTTTCGACATACGTTCCGTCCCGAAACGAAAGCTCAATGATAGCAGCGCCCAGGGTACATTAGAGAAGATTTAGAAGTCCTCAGATTTGTAAATTTCCTCTTGTAATGAGGCTGAAAAATGGCGCTGGTGCTTCTGTAACTCGGATTTCAATGGTAAGATTCGTGCACAAAGGGCTTGGAAGCCACTTTTTGTTATCAGCAGTTTTGTATAGGCACCATAGGCGATGCGAGAAAAATATCAAGCAGGAATCGTAGGAGCTACCGGCATGGTCGGTCAACAGTTGATTCGCATGCTTAAGAAACATCCCTGGATAGACGTAACCACCGTAGCTGCCTCAGGGAATTCAGCCGGTAAAACTTACGAGGAAGCAGTCGGCGATCGCTGGTGCATGGATTTTCCCATTCCAGAAGGGTTGGCCAAAGCGGAAGTATTGAATGCCGATGATGTAGAAAAAGTAGCTGACGGGCTGGACATCGTCTTTTGCGCAATTAGCGCGGACAAAGAAGCGGTAATGAAGCTCGAAGATGCCTATGCTAAAGCAGGCGTTTGGGTAACCTCATGCAACTCCGCATTCCGGGGTGATCCATATGTGCCCATGATGATTCCGGCAGCAAATGCCGACCATCTAGACGTAATTGAACAGCAACGTAAAGTGCGCGGCTACAAAGATGGGGCAATCATAGTCAAAAGTAACTGCTCCATTCAAAGCTACGTTATAGCGCTGGAGCCTTTGCGTGAGTTTGGTTTGCAACACGTTCTTGTTCATAGCGATCAAGCAATTTCAGGGGCGGGTAAAACGTTCACAGCGTGGCCGGAAATGA
>CAJCIF010000440.1 GCA_903970355.1 Actinomycetota bacterium | reverse complement strand
GAGGCCCATGCCCACTGGAAATTGTGCCCGCCTAGTTGTCCTGTTACATCAACAACCTCACCAACAAAAAATAAGCCAGGAATTTTCTTGCTTTCCATTGTTTGCGAGGAGAGTTCATTCGTATCCACTCCGCCCCGCGTTACTTCCGCCTTGCGAAAGCCAACCGTGCCGCCGGGCCGAAATTGCCAGCTTTCAATCTGGCTGGCAAGCTCCTTTAAGAGCTTGTCTGATACTTCCGCCATCGGTCCTTTAATAGCATTCAGTGCGCAGAGTTTTTCAGCCAACCTTTTGGGAATCAGGTCCGCCAGAACATTTTTTGTTTCCGATTTTCCAAACTGCTTGCGATGTTGAGTAAGCCAGGAGAGCGAGTTTTCATTGGGAGCGAGATTTATCTCTACCGGCAAATTGCGCCGCCAATAAAGAGAAGCTTGCAAACAAGCAGGTCCACTCAAGCCGGTATGTGTGAAAAGGATGTTTTCGCGAAACGAAGTGCCGGAGCAGGTAACAAGTGAGTCAACCGAAATGCCGGACAACTCTTCATAGTGTTTGTGATCCGTCCTGTTAAAAACAAAACCATCCAGAGCGGGCTCAGGCTCAATAATTTTCATTCCGAATTGTTTCGCCAGCTCGTAACCAAATCCGGTTGCACCGATTTGGGGAATTGATAAGCCACCAGATGCAATGACAAGGCTTTCAGAATTAATAGTGCCAAGATTGGTTTTAATTTCGAAGTGACCGTTGCGTGAAACGGAGTCAATTCGGCAGGCTAGTTTGAATTCTGCGCCTGCCTCTAAACATTCGTGAACGAGCATTTCTACTATGTTTTTGGCGCTGTCGTCGCAAAATAATTGGCCAAGCTTTTTTTCGTGAAAAGGAATTCTGTGGATTTTCACAAGAGTGATGAAATCGTTCGGTGTATAACGAGAGAGGGCTGATTTGCAAAAATGTGGATTTTTTGAAACGAAATTTTCAGGCGAAGAATGGATGTTTGTGAAATTGCATCTTCCGCCCCCGGATATTAGAATTTTGCGCCCAATTTTTTCTGAATGGTCCAGAAGCACAACTCGGCGTCCTCGCCTGGCGGCGTGGATGGCTGTCATCATGCCGGCTCCTCCCGCCCCGATGATTACTACGTCATAGTTCATAAAGCGCTGGACCCGCATCCTTTCATAAAGAGGAATTGTACGATAGAAGGCGGTCGTGCTATCTAACCTGCTTCAGGCTAAAATTCTTGTCTCTCGGCAAAGGGTGAACATGCAAGATTTCGAAAAGTTGGGCATTTTTTACTTGGGGCATGCTCTAAATGACAAGCTCCAGGGCGATCCAAGCGATCTTGTCCTATATGAATCGCGAGATCTCCTTACCCACGCCGTTTGTATTGGTATGACAGGCAGTGGCAAAACCGGTCTTTGTCTTGCTCTTATTGAAGAAGCCGTTATGGATGGCATTCCTGTCATTGCTATCGATCCCAAAGGAGATATCAGTAATCTTCTCCTCACTTTTCCGGAATTGTCAGCCCAAGAGTTCTTGCCCTGGGTGAATGCAGAAGATGCTAAGCGCAAGGGCGAATCTGTTGAGGAATTCGCAGCTGAACAGGCTAAAGAGTGGAAAGCCGGACTTGCCGAATCATTTCAAACTGGCGAGCGCATAAAAAAACTGCGGGCCAGTTCAGAATTCCTCATTTATACGCCCGGTTCAACGGCCGGGTTACCCATTTCTATTTTGAAATCATTTGAGCCGCCTGTTGCAACAGGCGATGATTACGATGAACAGCTTGCTCTTACTGTGGCAAGGACAGCATCCAGTTTGCTTGCGCTTCTTGGCATAAGTGCAGACCCACTGAAGAGCAAAGAGCACATCCTAATATCCAACATATTTGACACAGCCTGGCGTAAGGGCGAAAAGCTCGACATCAATGGGTTAATACATCAAATACAAAAGCCACCACTCGATTATATCGGCGCCCTTGATATCGAATCTTTTTTCCCAGCTAAAGAACGATTTGAATTCGCTATGTCGCTCAACAATCTCATTGCTGCGCCTTCGTTTCAACCCTGGATGAAAGGAGAAGCACTTGATTTTAAGTCACTTCTTTATGGGCCTGACAGTAAGCCGAGAGTCCTCATTTTTTCAATTGCACATTTGAGCGATTCGGAGCGAATGTTCTTTGTTACGCTTGCTCTCAATCAAACCCTGGGATGGATGCGAGATCAATCCGGCACAACGAGCCTGCGTGCCATCTTCTATATGGATGAAATCTTCGGATATTTTCCTCCTGTTGCCAATCCTCCTTCCAAGCAGCCTCTTTTAACACTCTTGAAACAGGCAAGGGCATTCGGAGTAGGTCTCGTTTTAGCTTCGCAAAATCCTGTCGATCTCGACTACAAAGGTCTCTCCAACACGGGCACCTGGTTCATTGGCCGCCTGCAAACGGAAAGAGACAAAATGCGCGTTTTAGAAGGATTGGAAGGTGCCGCAGCAGAAGCGGGATCCAATTTCGACCGCCAACGCATGGAAGCCACTCTCGCTGGCCTTGGTAAACGAGTATTTTTGCTCAACAACGTTCATGAAAACAGGCCGAAGATTTTTAAGAGCCGCTTTACGATGTCCTATCTACGCGGACCATTGGCGCGCGACCAAATAAAACGTCTCATGGATCCGGTTAAACAGGCAAAACAATCCAATAACCAAATTGAACCAAGCGAAACCAAGTCGGTATCAGCTTCCAGAAAATCCAACGATAGACCGGCCCTTTCCCCGAAGATAAACCAACTGTATGCGCCGCCCCTTGCAAATGCATCTACTGATAATTTGATTTTTGAGCCACGTATTTTGGGCTCCATGAAACTGCACTTTGTTGATGCCAAGGCTGGCTTAGACTTGATTGAAACGAGAACATTTGTAGTGGAAGCAAAGGATCAAGCCGTGCCAGTTTCTTGGGACGATGCGGTGAAATTGAAAACAGTTCCCGAGCCATTTACGGACATTAATAAGCAAAGATTTTCCTATGGCAAAGTGTCAGCATGTGCTAGCAACCCTGAGAATTACAAGGAGTGGTCGAAGCAAGCGGTAACCTGGGCCACTAATATTCAGAAGACCTACCTTTTGAAGAGTGCGCTCTTAGGTGAATATTCAAAACCGAATGAAACCGAACGAGACTTTCGCATTCGCATCAATCATGCCATGAATGAAAAGCGGGACGCTGCTATCGATGAATTGCGGAAGAAGTACGCCCCCAAAATCGAAAAACTCGAAGAGCGCATCAGGATTGCGCAGCAAAAACAAATGTTGGGCGATCAAGAAGTGCAATTGCAGCAGCGTGATTCAATGATAAACGCTGGTGCCACCGTATTTGGTGCAATCATGCACCGTGGACTTGGCACAACAACACTAAACAAGGCCGCTCAAGCAGCCAAGAGTATGAGTAAAGTTAACAAAAAGAAGCAAGAACTTGAGAACTCACGTGAAAACTTGCGTTCTCTGGAAGAAAGCAAGTTTTTGCTCGAACAGGACATCAGTCGTGAAATAAAAGATTTGCAAGCGAAATTCGACCTGAATGCTGAAAAACTTGATGCTGTGGCGTTTGGTTTGAAGAAAACGGGCGTTAGTCTTGCCGTTTTTGGATTGTGCTGGTTGCCATATGCTGTCGACTCCCAGGGAAAAGCGGTTCCAGCCTGGTAGCTTCTCGCCAAGGACAAGTAAAGGTAGCTATAATTAGGGTCGCCAATTGTATGGCGGCTTTTCAACTTGTTCGCGCACGAGAAGGTGTCGGATGCAAAGAAAGATCCTGGCTGAATGTTTGCTTCTGGCACTGTATTTGGTGCTGAGTAGTTTCACTTCAGTTTCAGCTCAATCGATACCGAGAGTCTCAGTCGTTGCCAGATTAGATCGAGATGGCACGCTCGAAGTGTTGGAAAGGCTTCTGATTACTACCGGACCGGACGGTTCCTACGGCCTTTTGAGGGTGATTCCAACAGAATTCAATACGGACAAAGAGCGTCATTACTATGAATTCAAACTGCTAGAAACACAGGTCGATAATACTTTCAATAGATATGTGGTCGATAACAGCAATGGTACGGCTGTAATTCAACTGGGTGATGACAGCAAGTTTTTAGTGGGCGGGCGCCATGTTGTTGCCCTGCACTATCTTTTGCGCAAAGCAGTTTCATATGTTGGCGGTCCGCATTTACACTGGGATGTCCTCGGCAGCAACATTCCTCGCGTGATTGACAGTTTCAATATGCAGTTAGCCCTACCCGTTGCCGATGCAAGACCCCTCCAATTCAGTGCCATGGCTGGTCCTGGTGGTTTGGGCAGACCGGTCTTAGCTGCAGCAGAACGCCCGGGACTGAGAATTTCGGGCGGTGCGATTGCGCCGGGAGAAAGCCTTGTTGTTGATGTCGTGCTGCCGCGTGGTGCAGTTCTAAAACCTGGTTTAGCCAAGGAATTTTCCTGGTTCTTTGCGGATTGGTGGCCAGCGATTCTTTTGCCTGTTTTCGTTTTTGTTTTGCTGGGAGCAGTGCGCTGGGCTTGTGGACTGGCTGTAGCTGTGCCGGGATCTGCTGATGAAAAAATTCAACTTCCTGATGGCCTTACACCGGCAGAATTAGGAACGTTGCTTGATGATCGTTGCGATTTAACCGATATTACCGCCACCCTCATAGATCTCGCTCAACGTGGCTTTCTCAAAATTGAGGAGCTGAAGTCGGATGAATTTATCTCTCTTTCAAATAGAGACTATTTGTTCACGAAGTTGAAAGACGACGAGACCAATCTCGCCGAACATGAAAAGCTGCTTCTGGCGGCCATATTTAATCCGGATGGTGAAGCGCGCACTGAAACTAGACTCTCGGAAATTAAAACCAGATTTCATGTCTATGGCGAAAAAATTCAGAATGCCGTATATCGCTCGCTGGTTAACAAAGGGCAGTTGCTGAGAACACCCGCTGACGTAGCCCCTTCCTATTTTGCGGTAGGGTTTGGACTCGCTCTCATCGGTCTATACCTGGTTCTCAGCAATGCCGGCTTGGCTGTGGCAATCGGGTTTGGATGTCTGCTGTCTGCTCTAGTGACCTTCTCTTTTGCCTCAAGCATGCCGAGCCGGACATTTTATGGCTGCAAATCACTCAGGCAAACAAGACAATTCAGGGGTTTCCTCTTAACTGCTGACAGGGAACAAGTTCAGAAGATGCTGGGAGAAAAAGCCCAGTTTGGACACGTATTGCCCTACGCCTTAGTCTTGGGAGCGGCTGATAAATTAGCTGAGGCTTTTCAAGATCTGATAAAAGAAGCGCCAAATTGGTACAGGCCCTACAATGAACTTTCGAACAACAATTTTTCGGCGGGAAGCTTTGTAAGTAGCCTTGGAAGTGGTATGAGAACTATCGAGAGAACTTTTAGCCTTTCAGCGGTGAGCAGCATGGGCGAGCAGTCGGCCAAATCTTAAGCGAACTGCATACAGTAGGAGAAGTCGAGCGGATGATTACATTAAATTGGTCGAAGGGCTTTGGCACTAAGCTGTGTCTGGCTGCTCTTCTAGGAAGCACCCCCCAAGCGTGGGCTACTGCTGGAGAGAACACGGGTAGTACAGGCTCAGTCACAATAACCAAGCACGCCACCGATGCAGCGAAAGCTTTTGCCAAAGGCGATTACGCAACGGCTAAGGCTGAGTATCGTTATGCAATCGGACTCAGTCCCGATACGCTCGAATTCTATTATGGTCTCTATGATGTTTGCACCCACTCTGGTGAATGGGATCAAGTTGCATTTGCGCTCGACAAGATATTTTCGCTAGATCCAGAAAAGAAGAAACAACTTGGTTATGAGTACGGCAATTGTTTGTATCACCTCAAACGATACGACGATGCAATTCCGGTCTTGAAACAGGCTTTGATCGATGTGAATCTGCCAGGACCGAAAATTTCATTGGTTGTACCGCCGCCACCAGCGCCAGAACCCACAACCTCAACTACTTCAGCAACGGCTGCCCCTGCTAATCCTGGCATCGATGCCGGTGCTACGACAAAAGACGGCGGTAGACAAGGTTGGCAATCGAATCCAATTGCCGATTCGCAGCCCTTTGTTGGTCACATCCCCATTCCGCTATCGCAAATTGAGCACAAAAAGGCGGAAGGTGTCAACGACCCAAGTTTGCAACAGTACCAAAAGTCGTATGAGAATGCTGCGCTACGATCAGAATGCATACTTGTAGCTGAATATGAAGGTTACGAGAAAAAAGGCGACATTGAATTCTTCAACCCACCCATTGCAAAATACAAAATTTCTAAAATTCTAAAGGGACCGCCGCTCAACAGAGATTTGCCTGTTCGCTATGAATTTCACGATCGTTCCGTCAAGAAAGTTCCAGATGGTTGGAAGTTCTCAAAGGAACTAATGCCGGAAAAGGGAAGCAAATGGTTGATCTTCCTTCAAATTGCATTGCCACGTGATGGTGCATTCGATACCTACACGGGTGATTACGGCAGGCAACCAGCCACAGACGAGAACATGAACAGAATCTACGCTCTACTCGAAAATGCCACCAACCGCTAATTTGTTCTGGAGGACCGATATGTTCAAGTTGATTCTAAGAGTGGTTCCAGCGGTTCTTCCGATCGCCATTGCCAGTTCTGCATATGCTGCAGGCGGGGGACCGGTTGATCCAGAAATTGCCGCCAAGAAAATGATGATCGAAGAAGCTCTCGTCAATTGCTATAGAGAAAAAGGCGATTTGCCTGATGCTGCCACAGAATATAAGAAGTTGCTTCTTGTGGAGCCGAATAATGCACGCGCGCATTTTGATTACGCCAATGTTCTTTTGAGATTGCAAAGGCTTCAACCGGCTGCTACTGAATATGCGAAGGCAGCAAAACTTGAACCGACTGTACCGGAATATCTTGGTGGCGCCGGGACTGGAGCCATGATCACCAAAAACTATGATGGTGCCGTCACGTACTTCACCAAAGCCATTCAAATGGGCGGTAAGTACCAAGAACAATTGCAACAAGCGCAGGTTTATCAAGCCCAGGCAGTGCAACTCAAAAAATATGCTATCTATCAGCAAAAGCTAAAAGAGCAACAAAAACA
>CAJCIF010000439.1 GCA_903970355.1 Actinomycetota bacterium | reverse complement strand
GCAAACCTGATTTTGAGCAGATGAAAGAGCATTTTGAGCATGTGAAAGAACACATGAAAGAACATTTCCGAGATCGTATGAGGGAGCCGCACGACATGAAACATGATCGTGATTGCAAGCATTGTCGCGAGCAACACGATCACGAACATTCTCATGGATCGTTTATGACTGTTTTAAAGGACCTGGTGGCACGAGCTCAAGAAGCCAATGAAATTCGCAGTGACGTTGCCGTAGAAGAAGTGCTGCGCGTTTTCATACCGGTCATTATGGCAAGCCAGGCTAACTGGCTGTTTAAAAGAGAAGGTTCTCTCGTTGACCTTTTAAACCGATCTCTTGAACTTCTATTAGATGGGTTGAAACCGCGGGGCCGCTAAAGCACCGGATTTAGTGCTTGCCGAGTAGTAGTGCCAGATCGGCAAGTGCTATAACAAGCGCAATCAATGCCAGAGTCAAACCAGCCGGATTGGCCTTTGCCGGCTGAGTATTTTGCTCAGGCTGATTAGCCTTAACAATGGCAAGAACGCGGTCTTCCAATGTTTTCATGCTGGGCATGACGCTTTTGTTCAAGTAAGTTTTGAATTGATCGATTTGATTGGTGAGATCGTTTTTCATCTGGGCAACGCTTCCGGCGACAGAAGATTCTTTTGCAGTCTGCACCTGATCGAGATTCTTTTTAATGGTCTCGGAATAAACATGCAGCTCATCTGCTATTTTCTGGACGTTCTTTTCTTGCAACTTCAAGGCATCTTGCAGTTCTTTCTTTTGCCCGGAAATTCGCGCTTGAACAGTGGCATTCATTTGCTCGAGTTGCTGTTTGAGAAGTTGATCTACTTCACTGCGCGAATAGGTTGCATATTTCGTTGAGCTGGATGAGGTAGTTTCTAGTTCGACTGTTTTCACTTTATTGACCTTTTCGGGGATAGATTCCTTGTCTTCAAAAGGAAGAACGGCAATGGTATTGATGGATTCACCGGGAAGCTGGAAAGTTGAAAAAGCGCCAATCGGAAACTTATCCGACTGTCTGTCTTCAGCAATTAATGCATAGGTCAAGTCTTTGAAATTGACTCTTATATAGAAAAGATCTTGATCTTCAAAACGAATCTTCAACTGATCACAAACTGCTGCCAGTACTTTAGCCGGCAAGCTCTTTACGAGGTAGGTGCTGCGCAGCCATGGTCGAAGCGAATCATTTCCTTTCGCATTTTTTTCCAGGGCCGAAAAACGATCGGCTGAATAACGCAATGCGACATCGGTCGGTTTAGCATTGCGAGCCACTTCAATTACAGCACTACCGCCAGACTTAAAGGCATCAAAATAAGCACCGCGAATGAAGCTGCTTTCAAATTTTGCAGTAAACGATACGGCCTCACTAATGGCTTTTACGGATTCGGCGTTCAAACGATAAATTCTGCCCAGATAGCGCTTATTGGGCAGCTCGAAAAATTGCAGATCGAGAACACCAAATTCGGCTACGAAAACTTCAGATGCAATTGCAACGGGGTTGGGTTGAATTTGTACAGCCATATAAAATCCAGAAATTATTGAATAGCCAGTAAGTATCGCATTGACAGCCGATAGTTGTCAGCAGATACCCGAGAATCTTTGCTTAGAATACTAAAATACAAATGCCGGTTTGTCTGGTAGCCTGTCGAAATCTTCTTCTGAAAACGCATAGAGGCGAGCGGGTCGAAACGAAGTCTCCTGTGATGTTTCGTCGAGTTCTTGCAAAACACCTGTGTTAAGAAACTTCTTGCGAAAGTTGCGATTATCAACAGCTCGGCCTAGCACTGCCTCATAAACGAGCTGCAAATCCCTAAGCGTAAACTTGGCTGGAATGAGGTTAAATGCTGCCGGAGAATATTCAATTTTGTATTTCAATCTTTTGTGCGCGTAAGAAACGATTTCAGCGTGATCAAAAGCGAGGGTCGGCAAGTCATTTACGGGCCACCAGGCAACGCCGCTTGCATCCGAGCTCGCTTTCAATTCAAATTCTTCTTGTCGCAAAAGAGCGAGATAAGCGACCGTCACAGTCCGCCCGCGCGGATCTCTTCCCTTATCACCAAATGTGTAGAGCTGTTCCAAATAGACATTACCGACGTTGGTCTCTTCAACCAATTCACGCGCTGCCGCTTCATCGAGGCTGAAATCATGATCGTCTAAGAAGCCGCCAGGCAAAGCCCATGCCGATTTAAAAGGGTCATACTTACGCTTTACCAGGAGAACTTCCAGGACCCCTTGCTGGGTCGCAAAAGCCACTGTATCTACGGTAACTCGTACTAAATCGGAAGACATGGCAACAGCTGGTGACTAGACTTTTCTGTAACAGAATAAACGTAGCATGGACGATCACTCACTGCCAGCCTTTTGCAGTTATATTTGCTTCGGTTTGCGCCATATTTCTCTTAGGGCTACGGCCATTTTTGGGCTAGACTAGTTTAAGCCCAACTAAAAATACCGAGAACCGGGAGTTAACACCCAGTTGAAAGAACCCACCGCAAACGACCAATGGTCAACTTTGCAGAAACAGCTCGGTGTTCTGGTGCTTCTTCTGGTTGCCATTCTTCTCTTATATCAAGTTTGCGCCTTCTTCTCCGATATCTTGCGCATTCTTGGCATTTCAATTTTATTTGCCTACCTATTTATAGGTCTGGTTGACTCTCTGCAAAAATACGTCCATTCACGCGCACTAGCTGTTTTCATCGTCTATTTCGGAGTGACAGGTGTCTGCATTGTCGGGGTTGTGTTGGTTATACCGGCCTTAATAGGTCAGGTTACACAACTTCTAAATACTACTTACCAGCAAATTCCACAGTGGGTCGAGTCCCTTACTAAGACGGTTGTGCCCTTACAACATCGCCTTGATGAAGCTCAGGTGCAAATCAAAGTGATCGACATCATAAGCAGTTTGGTGGCGAGCATTCCGCACATCGAAGTTGGCATGTTGTTTACCAGATTGAGCGATATGGCCGTCTCAACAATGACCTGGATCATGTACGGTCTCAGTATCCTGGTTGTTTCGTTCTACTTTTTGCTTGACGGCTATCGCATGAAAAATGCTGTGATCAGGCTTTTTCCAAAACAACACCAGATGTTTCTCGCCTTTATGGCAACTGATCTCGATCAGAGCTTGCAAGCATTTTTCAGGGGACAGATCGTCCTCGGTCTTGGTTTCGGAGCACTAATGGTGGCAGTCTTCTCCTTTCTGGGAGTGCACTTCGCCCTCTTGCTCGGCATCGTGCTCGGGATATGGGAAATCATTCCGGTCATAGGCCCGACAATCGGTTTCCTTCCCGTTCTCATTGCTGTCGGCATAGATG
Source organism: Actinomycetota bacterium (assembly GCA_903970355.1). Taxonomy (GTDB): domain Bacteria; phylum Cyanobacteriota; class Vampirovibrionia; order Obscuribacterales; family Obscuribacteraceae; genus CAJCIF01. Next base: position 4,717 of record CAJCIF010000439.1, on the reverse strand, counting down.
GAATGGATCTGGTGCCAGGCAATCGCATCATGCAACTAACCGTAGTGTTTCTAGTTTTTCAGGGTTTGCAATGGCTGAAAGACAATATTGTTGCGCCCAGATACATAGGTAATGTGATCGGACTGCATCCTGTTGTAATTTTTCTTGCCATCATGATCGGCGCCAAACTCGACGGCATGCTGGGAATTATCTTCGCACTACCGGCCGCGTGTGCAATCAACGTATTCATGGCGCATTTACATCACCATCCTCACAAGCTTATGGAACAGATTACGGTGTCACCATTACCGGTTGACCAGCCCACTGAAGAAATAGCGCCGCCAGAACCAGCGTCTCAACCGAACCAAGTTCAACCTAGTGTATAAGTTAGCAGTCGCATTATTTTTAGTAATTTTCTGCAGCACCGCGGTGGCACCGTCTGTAATTGCACTAGCTCCGCTTGCCAACAATACCGAGGGCATAGTTCACACCGTATCTTATGTGGAAGATGGACCTCTTTCCAAAGAATTGATGATGCCTCTTTATGAATGGAGTCCTGCCGATGTTCCACCGGTTGCAGCAGTGTTGGCAATACACGGTCTGACTTTACATGGTGCGCGCTACAGTGTCATTGGGAAAGGGTTTGCGGCTGGTGGTTTTTATTGCTGTGCTCCGGATATGCGCGGATTCGGACGCTGCCAGGATGTCGATCACAAATTTTGCGTAGGCACCGATTGCAAACGCAAAGTGAACATGGAAAAAAGCTATGAAGATCTCGTAGCACTCGCAAAAAAAATAAAAGAAAAGTATCCCAATATTCCTCTTTATGGTCTTGGGGAAAGCTTGGGCACCAGCTATTGCATTCGACTTGAGGCCGAACATCCTGACCTCTTTCAGGGCTTGATCTTGTCCGGACCGACAGTTGTTGTCAATCCATTGATGTTCTTTCATCCCGGTAATCTAATAGAGGGTGGCTATGCCATTTTCATTCATCCAAAGTTCAAAATGAATACAAAGACTTTCGTTCAAAGTCTCGTTTCTAACGATCAAAACATTGTCAATGAAATGCTCGATGACCCGCTTTGTCGAAAATATCTCACGATTGGAGATATGCTGCAGACCCAGAAATTTGTTGGCAAGACATTGCGATATGCAAAATTAATCGAACCCAACAAACCGGTTTTGATTGTGCAAGCAAGCGAAGATAAATGCATGGTTCCGCATGCGGTGACAAAACTGTCCGCGCGCATTCGATCTTCCGATCAAACTATTCGATGGCTTCACGCCTACGGCCACATCCTTTTCGAAACGGCCTATCTCAGACCAGCAACAATTGATGCTGTGGAAGGCTGGCTGGAAAGACACGATTCTACAAGAGCCGAAAAAGCGCTCTTTACCCAGAGCGAATTGAAAAAACTAGGGGCTAAAATCGAGCCGGACAAACTTTAGTCAAGAGCAGGGCAGTTCAGATCGGTCCGGTTGTCAATTATTTCGCAGCCAAACTGCCCATGACACTACACTGATTAATCAGTTAGCATTATTGGCATATGTCTCCAGAAACTGAAAAAGCGCAGATCGCGATCATCATAGGTGCCGGGCCAGCAGGTCTGACAACTGCTTATGAGCTCGTTAAACGTACAAAAATAAAGCCGATCATTCTGGAATGCACCGATCGCCTTGGTGGATTGGCTTGCACTATCAATTACAAAGGCAATCGGATCGATATAGGTGGGCATAGATTCTTCTCCAAATCCGATCGAGTGATGGACTGGTGGCTAGACGTCATGCCCATGCAAAAGTCCGAAAATGAGTCTCAAACAATTTCGTATCACCGGGCCACAACTTCCGTCAATGCACAAGAAGATGCCCCTGATCCCACCCAGACAGATCGCGTCATGCTGGTTCGGGATCGAAAATCTCGTATTTTCTTCATGCGTAAATTGTTCGATTACCCTCTCAAACTCAACGCCCAAACCCTGGGTAATCTGGGCATGGTGCGCACAGTCAAAGTTGGCATAAGCTATGTCTGGTCAAGCTTTTTCCAGATCAAACCAGAAAGAACGCTTGCTGAATTTTTCACAAATCGCTTCGGCAAAGAGCTTTACCTCACCTTCTTCAAGTCCTACACAGAAAAGGTGTGGGGTGTTTCCTGCAATGAGATCAGTGCCGCCTGGGGTGCTCAACGCGTGAAAGGATTGTCTTTGTGGAAGGCGTTTTTACATCATGTCAAAAATCTGTTTAGTAGCTCTAAAGATGTAAAACAAAAGGCAACGGAAACGTCCTTGATCGAGCGCTTTCTATATCCAAAACTGGGTCCTGGCCAAATGTGGGAAATCGTCGCCGATGAAATTCGCAACTGCGGTGGCGAGATTATCATGAACACTCGGGTTTCCACCGTGGACACTCAAGATCAACGAGTGACTGCAATCGAAACAGTAGATCAGGTAACGGGAGAAAGAAGTCGCCTCACCGGCGATTACTTCTTCTCAACGATGCCAATTAAGGATCTTGTGAACGCCTTTACAAGTCCGGTGCCAGCGCCAATCAAGCAAATTGGTAATGGTCTTGTCTATCGAGATTTCATTACGGTAGGACTCTTAGTAAACCGCCTTTCGATCTCAGACAACGGTACGACGCAAGGTCTTTCTGTTTCCGATAACTGGATATATATTCAGGAGCCCGATGTCAAACTGGGACGACTGCAGATATTCAACAATTGGAGTCCCTACCTTGTTTGCGATCCTTCAAAAGTATGGTTGGGTCTTGAATATTTTTGCAATGAAACTGATGAGATGTGGAACTGGGGAGATTCCGTCATGTCGAAATTTGCCGGCATGGAGTTGGAAAAAATAGGCATCATCAAAGCAAGCGATATCATCGACACTACCGTCATTCACATGCCGAAAACCTATCCAGGCTACTTTGGGACTTACGATCGATTCGATGAGCTGCGCAGTTGGTTTGACGAGTTTGACAATCTGTTTTTGATTGGCCGAAACGGTATGCACAAGTACAACAATCAAGACCATTCGATGCTGGCTGCTATGACGGCAGTAGACAACATCATCGCCGGCATCCGACTAAAAGATAATCTCTGGTCTATAAACACGGAAGAGGAATATCACGAGGAAAAAAGCTAACTAATAAAAGAGTAAAATTGAGGGCATGTTTTCCAGCCAGAACAAACTTTCCGAACTTCTTCTTTTGAGCTGTATTGCAGCGTTCGTAGCCCTTTCGCTTGATCGCTGGATCGAAAACTCGGTAACGCTTTTCGCCAATGCCAATGGACTGCCTTTTGCAATTGGCATTATTGGCCTGTTCGTCGGCATAGCAAGAGGCAATCTGCATCCCAAGCATATACCAATCGCCTTCATGGCGATGTCCGGCATGCTTCTCTTTTTGAACTTGATTATTTGTGCGCATATTTTTGCGATGCCTTACCTTGAGCCTTTGTGTGCGGTAGGCGCGTTGATTTTTGGTTCGTTCATATTTTCGTTTTCGGTCGGTAGCCGTCTCAAGAACCTATTTAAAACAGAAGATTTTCGCCCCTGGGCAGACACTGTATGCGGCTTTTTGTGGGGCTTCTTTCTCTTTGTTTTTACATCTGTAACGGGAGCTAGCCCGGCCCTACAACTAGTAATAGCAGGACTCTTACTGGTGCCGCACGCCATTAAGTTCTGGCGCCCGGCTGGTTTGCATCTTGTCTGTCTCCTTCTTTCACTGGCACTTTTGATCTTTGCCTGGCAGGTAGAGGCGATGAACAATGTTGTCTGGTCTATGTATCATCGCTTCAAGATTGAGATGGCCGGCAATAAAGATTCCGCCAACAAGAACGTGGTTTTTGTGGCAGTGGATCACACCTTAAAAGATTTCTACGCACCGGTTGACAAGGACGACAACGATGTACGCCTGAAATTTTTGAAACTACCCTACCTCACCGAAAAACCTAACACTGTTTTAGTATTGGGAGCGGGACTGGGCGAAGACATATCGGAAGCATTGCAGGCTGGTGCTAATTACGTTGACGCTGTCGAGATTGACCCTGTCTTAATTGAACTGGGCAAGGGTCTAAACCTCAGTTACGCTTCTCCGCGCGTTCATGTGATTAACGCCGACCCTCGAAATTTCGTCAACAACTGCGACAAGAAATACGACACGGTTATTTTGCGCACGCTTGATTTTCAAGAAAATTCGAGCACTCTCTCTCACTTTAAGGACGTTTCCCTTTACACAAAGGAGTCCTACCGGAATTGTCTCAAGCTTCTCAGTCCCAATGGCAATCTTTTACTTTCTTGTGCCGCAGCGAATAGCCTGGAGGCAAACCTGCTTTGCCAGCGCTTCTATGCAACAGCCAAGCAAGCGCTCTTAGAAAGTCCGCAAGTCGTAGGCGGCACAAGTAGTGGTTGGTCTCCTTATTTGTTTCGTCTAAATAAAACTCCCCCGGCAGCACCCTCATTGCATGAGGTGAGCCCATTCAACATCGTTCTTTTTGGACCAAATGCAAAATTCCAGATTATGAACGATGATTTGCCGTACATTTGCTTGCGAATCGCCCCTCTTGCCTTTACTTGTCTCGCCCTTTTTGTGATTGCGGCAGGGGCGATCGGTCTTGCGCCAGTCTCTTCAACTGATGAGTTAGAACACATGGCGAGAGACCGGCAGTCACTGTTGGTGGCAACTGGTTTTACGCTTGTAGTATCCGGTGCAATCAACAGAATTGAATTGCTATTCGGCAGTT
>CAJCIF010000438.1 GCA_903970355.1 Actinomycetota bacterium | reverse complement strand
ATCCTCGCGAAATAAAACGAGCAATTCTTCGCCCTGTACAAGCAAGGAGTTTGCCAAAGCTCGAAAAGCAGGCAGTTCATCCTCAACAAACAGCTTAGCGTTGCCGAGCAGCAATGGGGGGCCAGGGAATGAATCATGCTGCCTTCCATGTTCGATCTTTTCTAAAATCCCATCCGGATCGCTTACGCTTCGAAAAATAAAAGTGCTTTTGGCAATTTTAGAGCCGAGCGAAAAGGTGAGTTTTAAGTTACCACTGCCACCAATGCGGTTTTGAATTTCGATCGACTTTAGACTATCGATACTGTAGGAAGAAATCCTTTCACCAGATTCGTAGATCTGGAGGATTCGCTTATTCGTAATAATGTCAAACGGTATTCCATGCTTGATTGATTTATACATCAATTTCAGGAACAGACACAAAGTCAGGACCGCTAAGGCCCATTCCCAAACTTCGTGGCATTCAAGAAAGGCAATGACTATTATTGCGCCTATCGTTATCAGCCAGCTACGCAGCCAAACAATCAGATATCGACGCGGGGTGTCTGATCGTTGAACGATAACAACTTCTTCACCAGCAAGGAGATGCTGTTGAAGGGTGGGTTGAATCTGTTTGCTGGAGAGAGTAGTTAATTGGTATGCCATTCAACAGCCAGTTTTCGTAGATGTCAAAATGGTAGTGGAATGGGAAATTAATGACGTTGCCGAGTTGTGAAATCTGCGAGATTTAATTCAAAACACTAATCTGCACATGCATTTGGTGATCTTCTTCGGCGTTCAATACAATGGCATTTTCACCGACATTGGCACTTTCGATGCAAAGCATCTGCCGCCAACCATCAGGTTCCATGTCTGCAAATTTTGCTGTTAATGCCTCCCAGGGATTCCAAATTACTGTTGTATTTGAATTTTGCTTTGATATATTTATGCGCCGATTTAAAAGCGGGTCACTGAGAGTAATTGGTGCTGTCGTATTTAAATATGGACGATCGGTTTCTCCTATCAGAACCAAGAAAGGAGCAAGTTCGCGCTTACGTTTGAATCCGTCTGTTTTATCCAGATATTCTGCCTGCTCGAGTCCGGTTACAGTAGCCGTGGTTGCATCGCCCACACTAAAATAGGTATGGAATGCTTCTTCGAACAACAGCGGTGAAGAGGCAAGATTTTTTACCGATAAAGACAAGTCGAGACTGTTGCCCAATCTTAGCGTGTACGTCGCTAGGAAATGGTCGTATCCAAGTGCTCGTGAATTGGCATCAGGACCGAGCGTTAACGTAACAACGACTTCTTCTCCTTCCATGGTGGCAGAGTTAAGTTGCCAGAGACTGGTGCGAGCAAAGCCATGGGCAGGTCCGTCCGTACGATCACTGAAAGTATTAGCGGTGCGTGCGCCGAACCATGGGAATATGATCGGAATGCCGCCTCTGATCGCTTTGCCCTGGGTAAATTTTGACCGCTTACTTAGAAATAGCACCGGCTCGCTATCGGCGGGTTGAAAGCGCGTTAGATGTGCGCCCTGCAGGTAGATCTCTGCATTGCAGGCGGGCGTTGAGACAAGTATTTTACTTAGCCCGCTAGCGTCAGTTTCTGTTGAGTAAAAATCAGTTTTGGTCTCAGTCAAAATCTTGCCTCGCAATTATTTCAGAGTGATTTGGTGCGGAATGATAAGTACATCATGCATAGTGCTAGAGTCTGCACGATGAGTGCCAACTTCCCGTATTTCGAATTGGTAGCCAAGTTTTTTTCCAAGTGATTCCATCTGTTCGGTAAGAATTCTTGGTAAGGTATCACCACGTGCACTAGTGAAAATTGGGGTCAAATTGCCTTTATCGAGATAATTTTGCTTATACAAATTACCAAATCCTAAAAGTAACTTTTGCCCAACCGGCTGAGCAAGACCGCTTATGCTGCTTGGCTTGTCGCTAGTTAAGTCACTTATGAAAATCACCGGGTGCTCAGATCCGTCATAGCTCTCTTTGCCTTCATATGCCAGCAAATATCCTTTCATTGTGCCTGTTTGGTCCGCATATTTCAAACTCAAGTTTGGTCGGTTCTTAGCTGCGTTATTTATGTCTTTGGCAATAAGCGCGTTTTCCAAGTTGTGTAGCCCCTGAGGCAACGAGAGACTATCCTGATACATTTTGCCGTCCATATAAGAAACAGCAAGAGAGTCTTCGAATGTCAACGGATTTATACCAGGCGCAGACGATACTGCTGTTTTTGGGCGACCTTCAATTTGACTGTCTTCTGCGTTTAGCAATTGTACTCTTACCTTTTGTGGTTCAGTAAGCGAGAGTGAATATACCTGCTCATCAGTCTTATCCGAATAGCCAACCGGTGCTTGCGGTAGGAATGTGTTAGGTTCCGTTGGCAACGATTGCATAGTTTCTGAATAACCAAGACCGATCACTAATTTGTCACTTCTCAAATTCTCGTCTTTTCCATGCAATTCGCTGTAGCGTTGAAAGAAATCTCTGTAGACGGCTTCCAGAGCCGCCGGATAGGCATTCGAATGATAGTTAGGATGAACTTGTACATTATCGGCTGCGATAACTGCCTTTTGACCTTGCAAAGATTCTTGAGGAACAAGCTGGTGAAAAGAAGCTTCTCCATCTCCGTTTACTTGGTCCAATAAAGTTGGCACAGGCACTTTGACGTCTATATCCTTGGTGAGAACACTCTGCGCTATTGTGCGAGACGTTCCGTCGGAACGTACTAAACGTACAGTAAAAAGAGCATCGTTGGGATTGAACATGTAAACATTATTCTTGCCAGTGCCAAAGCCCATGCATGAAGCTGTATCGTCACCAGCAACGACGGCAAGCGGATCACTCTTTCGATGGATTTCAGCAATAAGGCGCAGTCCGGTCTGCGGACGATTTGCGCCGAATTCTTGATTGTACAGTAAAGTCTCAAGTTGTTGTTTTAACTGCGGTGGTGCCTCAGCACCACCAAGTATCTGATTGACCGTCAAACCAGACGGTTTCAAAAGCTTACCAACTTCACTAAATAACTTACCAGGATTTTTTGCTTCTCCTGGACGGCTTTCTTTGCGGGAACCGAGTGCGCGACCGAGTTCTGACGACAAACTGAACTCGGCGCCACCAATCTCATACTCGACTTTCATCGGTGAAAATACTTGAAGCTTGTCTAGTGTTCCTTCCACAAGGGCATCTCTTAGTTGCGTAGCGTCGAGATCTAAGTGAGGAATATCGGTATAGTTCGATGGTTTCTTGAGCTCATGTGATTCAGCATCATGCAGTTCCCTAATAGCCAGAAACCTCTCTGGGTTTTTCCAAAAGTCAACTATTGCTCCTACGCCCACTCTGCTATCCGGATGAAATGCCAATGCTTCTACCCAGTCAGCTAGCTTGGCTTGATTTTCTGTGCGCAGTTGCTTAAGCTCCGTCAACAACTCCGTTTGCGCTAGAATCTGCCGTAACTTAGCGAAGCGCTGCAGATCAGGCCAAGAAGCAAACACACTTTGTGTGCTAGAGAATGAAGCAACCAACTTTTGGAGTGTGCTTACCTCTGGGTGGGTCTTTGCTTTTTGCAAAACTTCATCGATATTATTGGGAAAATCGGGTGCTATTGCATTAAGTCGAGAAGAAGATGAGCCACTATTGTCAATGGCATCGTCTCGATTCACCTGTGAGAGTACATTCCCGTAAAACTGATCTGCGGTCAGTCCAGATTGGTGATAGAGTTGAACAACGTAATGGAAAGCGAAGAGTGCATCGTGCACAGTGGCGTTAGCCTTGAAGACATACCGAAGCATTCGCGCTGCACCAAATATGGCGGCACCCTCTTCAAATTGATGGCGAATATTACCATCCGACCAGTCAGGGTCATTTTCTTTTAAACTATTGAATAGAACAGTTGCATTTTCGTCGGTAAGCCCAGATATGCTGAGATACCGTTCTAATCCTGAATTGAGATTCATTCCATTTGAGAGCGCTGTACGAAGCACACTCGTGATATATCCAGATTCCACAGACTCCCGCAAGACGTTATCAATAGCATCCTGATCAAGCAGCTTGAGGTCTAAAATTTTCTTGACATGATCTATCTCTCCAATCGATAGAAAGTTCTGAATCCCAGCGCGGGCGGCTTTATGGGTATCTTCTTGCGTGAGAAGTTTAAGATCGAGAACTTTCGTGGCACCCTCTATGTATCCATTAAATAGACAGTTCTGAAGGCCGGCGCGGGCGGCTTCATGGATATCTTCTTGCGTGAGAAGTTTGAGATCGAGAACTTCCCTGGCATTACCTATCTCTCCAATCGATAGAAAGTTCTGAATCCCAGCGCGAGCGGCTTCACGGATATCTTCTTGCGTGAGAAGTTTAAGATCGATAACTCTCTCGGCACTATATATATTTCCATCCAATAGACTGTTCTCAAGCCCGGTGCGGGCGGCTTCATGGATTTCTTTTTGCGTGAGTAGTTTGAGATCGAGAATTTTCCTGGCACTATCTATGTGTCCAACCGATAGACAGTTCTCAAGCCCGGCGCGGGCGGCAGCATGGATTTCTCCTTCCCTGAGCACATTGAGATCGAGAATTTTCTGGACATTTGTATCATTCCCTTCCGATAAACAGTAAGTAAGTCCTTGGTTAAGAACCTGACGGAACCAATGTATGTTCAGTTCATCATCATGGAAAAGCCCAAGATCTTGAACTTCCTTTAGATAATCTGTATTACCACGCCCTAGCCAGTGTCTAAGCGTAGAGAAGACGAGGCTGTGGATTTGCGACGTCCTAAGATCATCTTCATTGAGTAGTTTCAAACCTAGAATTTTCTTTGCGTTCTCTATCCTTGTTGGTCCTACGTCCGATAGATCCGATAGACATCTTATGAGTCCCTGGGTAGCAGCATCGCGGATCCCCTGTGCTTTGAGGTCATCTTGAGTGAGCAGCTTGAGGTCAAGAATTCCTTCTACGATATTTGGATCGCCAACTCTCAAGCCTTGCACAATCGAATGGAAGGCAGCATCCCGGATCTCCTTTGTCTTGAGGTCATCGTCGGTAAGCAGCTTGAGATGTGCCTTTGCCTCTCCTATCAAGTCGTTCGATAAGTCATTTATAAACTGACTGCGATTATGTGCGCGCTGTTCCTCGTTTTGAGCATCTTTGCGATCACCGAGCAACGATGACTCGAGCGCCTTTTGTTCATCGGCTCGTTTCGCATTGGTAC
>CAJCIF010000437.1 GCA_903970355.1 Actinomycetota bacterium | reverse complement strand
CCTCATTTCACCAGTCACATATAACGGAACATACAACGATTCATTTGGTTAATCCTTCCGGTCCTCTCCTCGATCTTTGTCCCGAATTGAGGCTTCGCGATTCAGACCTTTCGTGCCCTGCTTATTTCAGTCGCAGTTATTGCAGACTCAATCAGAAGAATGGAGTAATTAGCAATTTTACGGATAATATCCAGTTCAAAACGGCTTTCTGTGCAAAAATGACCCGAGTGCTTAGTGCCTCGACTCTTATTCGCCAACAGGTTTAGTGCTATGGATGCGCGCGTGCAGAAACTTTTAAGAGGAAGCATGGAGCTTTTGACAAAAGCCACCTTTTACCCAGTGAAGAAAGACATTGAACAGCTGACGGTTTGGGCTGATCGCTTGCAAAATGAAATTTCTTCAAAGCGAGATGAGGCAAAGCGGACAGCAGCCGACATGAATAAAATGTGCGCGAAGTACTCGTGGTTAGACTTACAAAAACTTGTAATCAGAGTCATAGAACAATTGGAGGAAGACGATCTTGGCGGAGCCGAGAAAACGAATAGTGAATTACGAGAGACAATAAAACAATTCTCCGAATTCATATCGAACCCATCCTTCGTGGAGAAGTTGCTGGAACGCTGACGTAGCACCTCGGTCATACTCTACAGAGCTGACCTGCATAGGCTCATCAAGGGTTGCAATTTCCTTTTCTGTCCTAATAAAGTACCCATAATCATTTAGATAGAGGAGCGAGGGATTTCAAATGCTTTGGTCAAGTAGAGCCATCCTATGTTCTGCATTAGCATTGCTATCGTCTATGGTTCCTGCGGCACAAGGCCATGGCGTTCTCATTCCAACAACGCATAGCAGTCATGCACTTAATAACTTCCGGTTACCAGTTAGTCGGTCATCTCAAGCAAGCTTGACAACTTACAAGACCATTATTTTTGCTAACTACAAAAACGGACAGAACAGTTTTGCCGGTGGAAACATTTCAAACGGTGCAATAACCGGCACTCTTTATAACAATGAAATCCCAGGCGGTACCTCACTATATAACGCGGACGGCCCAGTTACTGTCGCACTGGGTTCCAACCCAGCCAACAACGGAGTCAGCGCTCCGTTTGGCTCAAATCTTGGTAATTTTTTGAATTTCAGTCAGCCGACCAGGCCTACAGGAGCAATACTTGTAACTCAAATTCTCGGAAGACATTTATCCGGATCACAGAGTGCATATTTTAGCCAATATGCCACCGTCGGGAATGGCGCATTCTCCTCAGGGTTAGCCAGCTTCAGTGGCAAAGTCCAGGGTGGTATTTTAAATGGGACGTATTACTATACGTTGGACAATCGCACCTTCATCAATACCGGAAATTACTTTATTGCTTTTGGCAATAATCCTTTTAATACAGGAGCTACTTCCGGGGCCGTAACTTATAACGGTTTCAATAGCAGTTTTACATTTGCAAATGGGATAACGAAAAACATCAGCAGCGCATTTTTGACGGGAACCATTTCCCAGAATTTCTATGAACCATTTGCTAAGGTTGGCTTACCGGGCGGTCTCCATTTCTTGAACACTCATGCCCCATACAGTTATACATTCTCGAGTCCGCAGTTCGGCAGCAGCCTGTTATTCTAATTAAATGGGTAATGCATCCGCAAACCTCGATGCATCTTGCGTGATGATTACACATTGGAAGGCATTATTTATTCAACAAGCTTCAATCCGCGTTTTGCCTGCTCGAGCGTCCCGGCATCGATACTGGGAAGGGGGCTGCGAGTGGTAGATAGAATTTTGATGCTGCGTTCGTAAAGAGGTTTTGCGTCTGCTTTTAAACCCTCAAGACGTTTGGTTTCAGCGAGGTTTAGGAGTGCCTGACCAGTATCATGGCTGTTAGGACCAGAGGTCTTTTCACGTGCCACCACCAGCCATGTGAATAAGCTGTCCGCCTGTTTGTATTGCTTGGAGAAAAAATAGTGATACCCCACAGTTGTATATTTCTCTAGCACAATTGGGTTGTCTCTTCCCAATCTCTTTTCCAATTCCGGCAACTGTTTTATATCTTCTCCGGCGGCTCTCGCGACACTCTCATTAGCTTTATTCTGCGCTTGTTCGACTGATTGCCGCATTTCTTGGAGCTTTTTGTCTTGGACTTTAAGTGTATTAAGACTTTTCTGCAATTCTTGCGATTGCTTTCTGAGGGCTTCGCGTTGGGCGTTGGTGATTGCAGGTTGTTGATCAGAATTACCCGAATTCTGATCGTCGGCGAAAGCAGAAAGAGATAAGAATAAGCACGTGACGAGGAAGGGCAAAAGTTTCTTCATTTCAAAATGTCCCATTGCTGATCCCCGTTCTAAAATCCTGAAGGGCTTGTACAACAGAGTATCTTATAGAATTACCACTGAAATAGAAACCATTTTTGGCGCCTGGTCCAAAACAACATAAATGGCATTATAAGCCTCTTTTAGCCAGCCTTTAAACCGCTCATCCATCCGCTCATATAACCGCTCATTTGCTCTGTTTCCTAAACTGTCGAAGCGCATATAATCGAGCTAGAATGCCAGATATGACCAAGTCTGGCAAGAAATCTCAACCGCTCACTCAACCGCTCACTAAACCGCTCAAGAAAGCGGGCAAAGAATCGCGTAGAAATCGCGCCCAAACCCCTAGCTTAATGGAATAGCCCAATGACGGAAGTTGCCTAATCGCAGAGAGCCACCAGATGTGAGGGCACGCATCAAATCCAGAGACATAGTTGACGGCGACGCGATATTCAACCTCGGAGCAATACCGCGAGATGTATCTCCGGTGAGATCGCGCATTGATTCCAGCGAAAGAATTGGCGGCGACGGAATATTCAACCTCGGAGCAATACCGCGAGATGGAGCTCCAATTGTGACATCGCGCATTGAGTGAGGCATCACGCTCTGCTGGTGACCGATTAAAATTACAGCGGCACTATTTTGGTTGTGTGTTCCGAAAAAACGGATACCCCTTCGAATTCCTTGGGTAGAATGCTCGTTTCCTTATCATGCCCATAGAGCACCAAAGTCACTATGCAGAGAATTCCATCGGACTTTGATATGCCTACACCCTCCAGTCCCTTAACGCCGTTAGCACGTCCAAAATACTTAGCTTCGAAGCGTTTCTGGATTTCCTTGACCTGATCCATGGTCTTCCCCGCATTGACTCCGTAAACTTCCAAGGTAGGTGCACCATATTCTTCTATTACCGACTGTTCTCCGTTACTTGCGGTTACCATCCGTTTGGTGCTTTTCCCGTATCGCAAGCTTTCGGCCACTAACTGGCCTTTATTGATGCCTCGCGATAACTTCCCGACAGCCGACGCTATGCTATGCAACGCGTGCGTAGGCACGATTTCTTTATCCATCTCTTTGGTTGTTAAATACTCCGACTGTATAGTTGCACCGTCCGGAATATTCCTTAGAGCAGAAACGACTGAAATTTTGTCGTTGCTCTTCTTTTCTGCACCAAGCGTACCTTCTGGCATAACTCCCAGTCCTATGATGAGTAAGCATAAGTAGAGCGCTCTTGGGAGAGCATGAAATTTAGTCATAGTAAGTGTTTCAATTGTCAGGAAGTGACGCCCAATTATAAGGGTAACAAGCAATTAGGTGCAAATAAATTTTTCAGCGATGGCATCTTAGCTATCATTCAACAGTAGGGACTATGGAAAGAGAGTACGGCGATGGATTTAATTCAGAAGTTCTCACATCGCCTTGCGATAGAGCAACATGTCGCTGCCATCGGGAAGCCGTTTGGTTGCCGCTAGCTTGAACTTGCCACTGTTAGCAATAAAATCAATCAGCTTTCCATAGGCGATTTCGGATTGCTGATCGGCGAGATGAAATCCATTATCTCCGGTTTTGCGAAGATACCAACTCGGGTAGCATGCAGTGGTCGGATTGAACACAACGCGATCTCCAACGATGGTGCATGTTCGAGAATTAGTTGGGAAGATCGAGTCATTTCCATGTTCCTTCAGAAATAACGCAAAGGCAGTAGTATGAAGAGCGTCATGATTTGGCAAGATGTTTAGATAAACGGCCTTTCCTGCTTCCACGCTATTAATTTTCTCCAGGACGAGCGGATATCCCCAGTCTTCGTAGCCATCACGTTTGGGATTGCCATCAAATCTTTTTGCCAGCCCAGATGCACCAGGCAAAGGTGACAGTGGTACTGGATATGGGGCGAAATTAAAGCTGACATATGTACATACCGCAATTGCAAGGAGAACGGCTCCGGCGAAACGAAGAATAGCTTTAGTTGACTTGAAAAGCTTCTCTATAAGAAAACCTGAGAAAACGGCAGGTCCCACGAAAAAGGGCACGAAATAACGCATTTCGAGATCAATTCCCATGCTGTTAGAGGTCAGGATAAATCCACCTAACATCGAACAAATCAAGGGAAACAGTTTGCGGTAATCTTCTAAGCGAAAAAATAAAAACGAAATTGCAAAAACTGAAAACAGGACTGGTGACATAAATGTTGGCAGGGCTTCGAGATAAGCTACAAGATTACTTAAGAGTGAATGATGTATGCCAACGCTTGCAAAAGAATCAATATTGGCAGACTGCCAACGTTGATACATTTCCAGGTTATGCCAATAAAAAGGCACTGCTACTGCAAACGCAATCGCAATAATGCTGGCGGCCCTGGAAATGGAACCACGCTTCAGATCCAAAATCAAAATATAAAGAACGGCGGCTAATAGATATCCAATTACCAGTGGCTTACTTAAGAAAGCCGCTCCGATTAGAAAACCAGTTAGAACAACGGGAAATTTCGCTGCGGGCTCATTTCTAGACCATATTAAAGCCGCCAATGCACAAGTCATCATTGCAACAGCAGGCAGGTCTAAGAAATAAGTATGGCTCAAACGCGAAATTAGTGGATATGAGCACAGGAACAGTGCGCTTGCACAACCGGCAATTTTTCCGCCTCTTAGTTGTCGAATGAGAACATAGATTCCCACTAGCAAGAAAGCAGTAAAAAAGGTGGCACAAAGCTGTTCGATCAGGCGAGTTTTTCCAAAGAAAAGGAGAAAGATGCCATTAACTAGATAGATAAATGGTGGGTAAAATTCAGAAACATTAAGACACTGGTACCACCAATGGTATTGCCAGGGACGGCCACGTGCGAGCAAATCGCTGCACGCAATGCTGTTAAGAATATGTTTTGCTTCGTCCTGGGTTGGAATCCGCTGATCAAATGAGAACCAGACCATTCCCATGGTTGCAAAAACGATGGCAATCAACAAAACCAAAAGGATGTCTGACCGATCTAAATCGGGTTTGCACCGCGCCGGACATTCCAAAGAGCTGATATCCAAGGAAAGATTATGGGGACGACATGACACATGCCTGCCACCAAATACGATTGCAGACTACTAATAGTTCCAATTTGAGTAACTGAGCTTCGAGAAGCCATTGTAGAACAACCGCCCGAGATTTTCACCAGATCTTCACCAACATGAGTTAATGTTCAGAATGCTTTAAAGCTGGTTCAACAGCCCTTGTCCAGTTTTCATCAATCTGGGCGGAGCATATTGGAATTGGGTAGAATGAATGTTCTGTGTGAAAGCGAGAATCCAGGCTTGTCAAACAATTCAGTCCGCGGCAAGAGCGCAAGACGATTTACTAGTTGTTTCGCGGCCCTCTATTTGAGTCTATTTTCGGATGGACTCGGTCAGGCTGCCAGCGAGTCGGTAAAAGCAACTGTTAATACAACAATTTCGAATCCCATTGTTCAAACTCTAGAAGAAGAGCTGAAACGGGCTAAGAAGGAGTTGTCGTCCAATGGCAACATGCCGCTTTACTATCTTGCTTATCGTTTATACGAAGGAACCTGGGAAACCATCGATGCGACCGATGGTGCTTTGCAAGATGACAAATTGAAACCCTGGCGAATGTTGGCCGTTGATCTGCGCCTGGGCAGCCCACGTTTTGATAACACCCACTATTTGAGAAGTCATCGCACTTCATCACCCACCTTTTACGAGCGCGCGGCGTCCGAAGATGCCATTCTCCCTATAAACGGTGGCGACATTGCCTTGCGACAATCCCTCTGGTTGAAAACTGATGAAGCCTATAAAGCAGCCCAGGAAAGATTAACGGAGCTGCGTGCCAGCAACGAAATTTATTCGATTGAAGAAGACAAATCAGGCGATTTTTCTCTTCAACCGCCCCACCACTACGAAGGGAAGATAAAAAATACTGCTATTGATAGAACAGCCTGGCATGACGAACTCAGGCGTTTATCGAAGGTATTTCTGTCCCATCCGCACATCGATCATTCCTTAGTGTCTCTTGCTCTGAGCCCAACGACATTCTATTTTGTGAATACCGAAAACTCTCAAATCGTAGAACAACATCTAAATTGCAATTTGTATATATCCGGTTCGGCCCTTGCCGATGATGGCATGAATCTCTGGCTCTATGATTCGATAGAAGTCCCTGAGATGCAATATTTACCGGATGAACCTGCGTTGAAACTACGCATTGAAAAACTGGCGCACGACCTTGACCAGCTGCGCACAGCACCGGTTGCCGAACCATATGTTGGCCCTGCCATTCTATCGGGCAAGGCTGCTGCTGTTTTCTTTCATGAAACTTTTGGACACAGAGTAGAAGCCATCCACGAGAAAAGTGAGACGGAAGGCAAAACTTATGCGCGCCGACTTGGCGAACTCGTCATGCCCAAATTTATTTCTGTTGAAGATGATCCAACTCGACAAAAGTTGGGTAATCATTGGTTGAATGGCTTTTACCATTTCGATGATGAGGGAGTGCCTGCTCAGAAAGTGCAGCTCACCAAAGATGGCGTACTAACTGGTTTTTTGCTTGGGCGCACACCGATACAAGGATTCAAAGCTTCCAACGGACATGGCCGATCTTCGCCGGGCTGGAATCCGATGGGAAGGCAAGCCAACTTGTTTGTTAATGTCGAAAAATCAAAGCAATGTGATCCGGCGGTGCTCAGACGCATGTTGATCAACGAAGCCATTAAGCAGCATAAATCGTATGGTTTGCTTTTTGATGAGATCTCAGGCGGTTTTACTTATACCTCTCGATCTTCCGAGCAAACTTACACGGTAAATCCTCTGCGCGTTTATAAAGTGTTTGTGGACGGTAAGCCGGATGAGCTGATAAGAGGGGCATCAATAGTCGGCACTCCGCTTGCTGCTCTTGAACGAATAATCGCAGCAGGTAACGACTATCAAAGTTTCGATGGCCGATGTGGAAGAGAGTCAGGAACAGTGTCGGTATCTGCAATTGCCCCCAGTCTTTTGTTGCAGTCAATTGAAATAAAACGAACGACTAAGTCGTTTGAGAAGCCTCCGATATTAGCGGATCCAACACCGCAGGATGCTGCATCGACTAATGGTCACAACAAATGAAATATCTATTTGTTTTTGTCTACATAACAATGTTTTGGTTGTGGGCACTGCCGTCCAATGCCGAAGATTATGTAATGAAGGCGCTGACCGACGAAATGGATCGGTCTACAAAAACATTGCGGCTGGATACGCATCCGCTGCCATTCTTTCTCTCTTATACAGTCAAGGAAGTGAATCAGGCTACTTGCTATTCATGTCTCGGCTCCGAAGCGAAAATGCAATACGATTGCCGACGGGTGATCAGTCCTAATGTGAAGATCGGTACGTACGAGTTCAATAGTTCATTCCCTTCAACGAATTTTATGGACTATCACTATCCGATTGCTGTGGACGATAATTACAACGCTGTCCGCAGAGAAGCCTGGTTGGCTACCGATGCTGCGTACAAGCATGCCATAACCAATTTCGAATGGAAGAAGGCTTACCTATCAGATCACAATCTTCCCGATCGCTTGCCCGATACGACGCGCGAGCAGCCAGTTATTTTCAGCATGCCCGGCGAGACATTGTCTCTTGATGAATCGAAATGGTGCAAGCTCGTTCAAAACCTTTCAGAGATATTCAAAGGTTATCCAACCCTTCAAAAATCAAAAGTGTCATTTATGGCGCGCACCGTCAATCGCTGGTATGTCAACAATGAAGGCAGCCGCATTCGTGATGCCAGAAAGTTGTTCACGGTGACAATCTGGGCAAACGGACAGGCAGCGGATGGCATGCCGGTATCGGATCATGATGTTGTAGCCAGTACGGATGAAGCAACACTGCCGGATTTCGATCATCTCAAGAAAATGACTGAGGATCTGGCCAAACGCGTAACCGAGCTAAGAACGGCTAAAAAAGCGGATGAAGAATATTGTGGACCAGTTCTGTTTGAAGGACAGGCCGCCGCCGAATTCTTTTCGCAAATTATGGCACCGAATTTGGGAATGGCGGAAGAACCTCTTACGTCGCACGAAAACTGGCGAAATCCGCTTACTAAAATGGTGGGACGCCGTGTTTTATCGAAAACTCTAAATGTCATTGACGATCCGCAGCTGACGACCTTCGCCGGAACTCCGCTCATTGGTGGCTATAAATATGATGATGACGGTGTTATGGGCGAAAGAGTGCAGCTCGTCGAGAATGGCATGCTAAAGGGTTTTTGCCAGAGCCGATTTCCAACACGGCAAAAAGCGAAAAGCAACGGCCACTCACAAGCTGGTTTGGGTGTGCATAGCATTTTGCAAATCTCATCCTCTAAACCTGTGACACGGGACGAATTGAAAGCTCGCATAATCGACTTGGCAAAAGATGCCGGATTGGATTACATTCTCGTGGTCGAAAAGCTCTGTGTGTGCAACTCATATGCGTTTGACGAAAATTTATTTGTCGGACAATCCGGCAACCAGACGTTGACTTTTGATATGCCTGCTTATTCGAGCAGACCTACTGATCCAATCGTTGCATACCGGTTGTATTTGAATGATGGTCATAAGGAGCCTTTAAGAGGACTTGAATTTAAAGATGTCTCCCTGAGAGCTTTTAGAGATATAGATGTGGCGCTCGACAATAGCGCTGCCTACGTAGTTGAACCGGCGGACCATGTCACCAAGACTTTAATAACGCCATCATATCTAGTGCGAGAATTGGAGTTGTCGCCAATGAAACCGGAGCACGCGGCACCGCCAAAACTTTCCAGTCCGCTCGCTTCTATATCTGAAACGAAACCCGAGTCAAAACAGTAGTTTTACTTACTGTTCTTTAGTTGACCGATTAGCGACTCTTCTCGTTTCGCTTCCGCGTTTTTTTGCAATTTCTTGAGCACTGTTAAAAGCGCTTCGTGTGTTTGGATATTGCCAGGGTAGAGATTAACAGCTTTCTGAAAGCTCTGTTCTGCTCCGGGCATATCGTTGCTTGCTAACTGAGCGGTGCCCAGAAGAAGATATGCTTCTGTAAAGTAAGGATTGAGCTCCAGTGCTTTATTGGCATTCGTAATTGCGTCTTTGTTTTTGCCGCGTTTCAAAGCAATGCGCCCCAGCACTTCACATGCTTTGAAGGATTTCGGATTTACCTTTACTGCTTCTTCACCATTTTTGGTCGCTTCATCAAGATTACCTTTGGCTAGATTAACTTCAGCCATTTCCCACAAAGCATCGGAATGCGGTGTACCGTCCTTCGCAGAAATATCTAAAGCGAGACGGGCAGCCTTTTCAGCATTGGCCAAATCATTTTTGTGGCGGAAAATGCGAGACCAGCAAATATAGACGAGAGCTTGTTCCTGAGTGGACGGCGCCGCCTTAGGTGCTGGAGTAGCCCCCGCTTGCGCTCCTGTTTCTGGCGCTGCCGGCGCCGGTGCTGGCGGTACAGTTATGCCAAATTCTTTGGCCGCATCCGGGTTCATCACCCCTAAATATTTCGCAGCCGTGTCGTATCGTTGACAGCGAATGAGAGTGTCAACGAGATTTATTCGTTGTACTTCCTGTTCTTTCGGCGATAGTTTTTGGAAGATATCTTCGAGCTGAACATAGGTGTGTGGTCTGCGATCGCGCAATGCCACGGCTTGTGCCGACATGAAGTGATCCATGTTGCCGTTTGGTGTCATCTTGGTCATCGCGCACACGGCAGTGAATTGCGAAGCTGCGTCGGCATAGCGCCCTTCTTCAAACAACAAAGTGGCAAGAGCGCGCATGATGTCCGGAGTGGTGGGCGGCACGGTGGAATCCGGTGACTGCGTCAATTGATGCAACGCCAGTGCAGTTACGAATGCTGCCTCTGCTTGCAAATAGTCATCCGTTTGGCCGTAACAAAATCCGAGTGCCACCAAATCTGGTACTGATGTCGAATTTATGTTTAGAGCACGTGTGTATTCTTTTGCAGCAGCGTTATAGTCTTTCTGCGCTATCTTAATTGCGCCGATCTTGCGATGCGGAACAGGGTCGCCCTGATTAAGATTGGCTGCCTCTTTGTATTCTTCAATTGCTTCATCTAATTTGCCGGAAGCGGACAAGGCATTGCCAAGGCGTTCATGTAACGTTGCGTTCTTATTGTCTTTTTCAATCAGTTTCTTCAAATTACTGATCAATTCATTATACTTACCGTCCTTAATAAGAAGGCGTTCGAGCATATCCGTTGCCATCTGATTGTTCGGATTGAGAGCAAGAATGTTTTGCAAGTCTTCTACGGCTGCTGCATCTTTGCCTGCAGACATTTCCATGTTGGCCAACTCAAGCAAATCGAATTGTTTGTCGTTGCCTAGCTCGGCTGCTTTCTTTTGGTTTTCGATTGCTTCATCGAACTTGCCTTGATATCGGTATATTGATGCTACGGCTCGATATGATCGCGCATCTTTCTGGTCCAGGCCAATTGCTTTCTGTAATTCTGCAGCGGCCTCGCGCAGGCGCCATTGCTGCAGATAGATTTGTGAAAGTCGATAGTGATTGAAAGCGTTGTTCGGATCAGCACTGATAGCACCTATTGCTACATCTGTTGCGCCATCGAAATCATTTTTCACCAGTCTTATGTCAACCAGTGCGTTGATTGCCTCAAGAAAAGTAGGCTCAATCGCCAGGGCTTTTGCATAGCTAACATCAGCTCCGGCTGTGTCATTTAGCCATTTTTGTTGGAGCTGCGCTCTGGTTCGATAACCCCAGCCAAAATCAGGTGCTAAGTCTGTGGACCGTTGTAAATAAGTAGAAGCAACAGCTAATTTGCCTTCTTTAGAAGACATTGCTGCAAAGGCGAAGTTGACGAAAGGATCAGACATGGCTGAGGCGGGCAAATCTTGCAGCCGCTTTTCGGCGTCCGTATATTTTTTCAGGCAAATCAAATTGAAAGTGTTTACCAGAGTGACGTTGACGTCGTCTTTGGACTCAGCCTTGAGAGAGTCATTGAGAGCGGTGAGGGCATCGCACTGCGAACGGTACATATAAGCAAAAGCCAACCACGCTTTTGCTCTGGTGGCACCCGTTTCTTTTTCTGTAATGGGCTTCAGCCGTTCTTGCGCTTCTTTCCATTTTCCAAGATTGATAAGGTGAAGTGTTTCGCCGTCTATGCCCAGATCGGTAATTACACTAGAGCGATCTTGCACCGGAGCCGCTTCGTTCTTCTGCGTTTTCTTCGCATCGGCAAATTGCATGGGTGCGCCGGCACACAAAATCGTCAAGGCTAAAGCAATTGCTCTTGGTTTAGTGATTGTCACCATTTTTCCCTCGCTCAAGCGTTGGTGCTGCGCCTTCTCTTGCTTCTTCAAACAAAGACAATTGCAGCGCATCTTCCATAGACACCTGTCGAAATCTCGGGCCATCGATGATTTTACCGGCAGCGCTTTTGCGTTCCATTTGATTCATCAGTTGTTCTGCCCTTTCAATAATGCGGAGCGGCAATCCCGACATGCGTGCAACCTGTACTCCAAAACTTCGACTAGCGCCACCGGCTACTACGGAACGTATAAACTGTACCTGACCATCTTGCTCTTTGACTAGCATTTGGTAGTTCACTATCTGAGGAATGAGGTTGGCAAGACCGTTGAGTTCGTGATAGTGAGTGGCGAAAATCGTGCGCGCCCGTATCTCGCGAGCCAGATACTCGGCTACAGACCAGGCGATGGCGACGCCGTCATAGGTGCTTGTACCCCGCCCTACTTCATCCAGCAAAATAAGGGATCGCGCGGTGGCGGCCAGGCAGCACTGCGTTACTTCACTCATCTCAACCAGGAACGTTGATTGCCCCTGGGTTAAATCATCGACTGCCCCTATGCGAGTGAAAATGCGATCTGCTATGCCGACGTGGGCGGAATCTGCCGGCACGAATGAACCCATTTGAGCCAGGATAACAATGTGGGCCGTTTGCCTCAAATAACTCGATTTACCAGACATGTTCGGACCAGTGAGAACAACGAACTGCTGTTCCGATGCGTCACCTTCTAACCGAGTGTCGTTAGCAACAAAACGACCGGCGGGCAATATTTTTTCCAAAACCGGATGGCGACCCTGCTTTATATCCAAGAGCAAAGATTCATCGACAACCGGCTTTACATATTTTTGTTCGGCGGCCACTTTGGAAAGAGAAAGGAGTGCATCGAGATCGGCTAATCGGCGCGCCACCACAAGTAGGGTCGAGCCGTAGGACACAAGCTTGCTGCGAAATTCCGTGAAAAGCTTATATTCAAGTTCGGAAATGTGCTTTTCGGCATTGAGAATTTTGGCTTCGTACTCTTTCAATTCCGGCGTGATGAAACGTTCGGCATTGGTTAATGTCTGTTTGCGTATGTAGTGATCCGGCGCCGCATCACGATTCGAATTAGTAATTTCAATGTAATAACCGAACGTTCTATTGAAATTGACTTTTAAATTTTTGATGCCGGTTTTTGTTTGTTCTTCGCGCTGAAATTTCTCAAGCCATTCCTTGCCGCCACCGAGCAATTTTCGAATATCGTCCAGCTCTTCATGATGGCCATCCCGGAAAATGCCACCTTCTGTTAGTTCACGCGGTGCATCCGGTGAAATAGCGCCGCCAATGAATTCGGCAAGAGATATTAGTTGAGGCGGTGCTTCAGTTAAGCTCTTCAAATAAGCGTTATCTGTATCTTCAAATGCTTTCAACAAATTCGGCAAAACCGAAAGTGATTGCGCTATGGCAAGCAGTTCTTTTGGATTGATCGAGAGGGAAGATAACTTGACGGATAATCGTTCGAGATCGGCCAGCATTTCAAGATTTTTTTCAATTTCAGTGCGTCGCTTTGGCACGCGCACCAAATCTTCGATTGCCTCTTGGCGAGCTTTGATGTGAGGCACCGAGCATAGTGGTTGTAAAAGCCACTTTCTTAAATTGCGGCAACCCATGGGTGTAACGGATCGGTCTATAACGGAGAGCAAACTGCCTTGCAGCGTTCGATCTCTCAATGTTTCTACAAGTTCTAGATTGCGGCGCGTGTTGATATCGAGGACAAGATGCTTCTCTACCGAGTAGGTCGCAATGCCTTCGAACTTCGGAATTTCCGCACCCTGAGTCCGTTCCAAGTAATCAACGATGGCACCGGCAGCCCGGACGGCCAGGGGCATGGCCTGGCAACCGAAACCTTCCAGGGTTGTTATGCCGAAAAGATTTAAAATTCTGCGCTTAGCTGATTCGTGTTCGAAAAATATTTCCGACCTGCCCACAACATGATAAGAATCGCGGCTCGCATCGGGTAAGTCCAGAACTTCGCGGGCCACTATGTCGTGTTGGCCGGGTTTGAGAATTTTTTTGGCAACGAGCAATTCGCGCGGATTGAGACGGCCCAGTTCAAGAATTAGTTGTTCTTCGTTCAGTTGCGTAACAGCAAATTCTCCGCATGAAGCCTCAACATAAGCCAGCCCCCACATACCGGAACTGCCTACGATGGCAGCCAGGTAATTACTTTCTTTACTGGGAAGCAGGTGAGATTCCAGCACCGTTCCTGGTGTCAAAATTCTTGTGACCCGTCGTTCGACCGGTCCTTTTTCAGCACCAACAACCCCGACCTGATCGCATATGGCAACAGAGAAACCTTTGCTAAGAAGTTTGGCTAGGTACATCTCGTGCGATCGCACCGGCACACCGGCCATCGGAATGCGACCGTTTTCATATCCGGACTCAGGGCGTCCTGTTAGCGTTATATCAAGTTCTTTTGCCGCCAATCTGGCGTCATCATCGAAGAGCTCGAAAAAATCTCCAACACGAAAGAAAATAAGGAGATCCGGATACTGAGCTTTGATGTCCCAATACTGACGCATAAGAGGAGTCAGCTCTGCAGTTTGCTTAGGACCTTGCTCCAAATGACCGCTCCTGGGATGAAATGTGTTCATATTACAGTTACTTCGACAGGGTGAACCAGCCGCCATCATAAGGTTCTGGTAATATGAGAACTCATCTACAATGTGAACCAGAACAATGAACAATTTATATCTACGAATTATCTCTTCTAAACCCAGCAGCTCCTTCAACAAAGTGCTTACGCTTTCAGCAACTTTGCTTGTCTCTTATGCAATTGCACCGCTACCGCAAGTGCAAGCTGCAACCAAGACGAAGCCGGCAGCTACCGCTCCCGCCAAAGCGCCTGAAAAGACCGCGGATAAAGCCGATAAGACACCGGCAAAAGCTGCTCCGGAACCTCCTATTGAAAACGTTGTCAATGTGACGACAACAGACCTCGTTGATAAACCGCACGAATATATGAACAAGAACGTCAAGTTCGTAGCCAAGTTTTATATGTTCAGCACCTTGCCTCTTGATTACAAGCCGGCAATGAAATCTTCAAAAACCCATTTAGGGTTTATCGTGCATCGCCCCGATGGGCTTGTACCTTTTCCTGAACTAAAAATTGCCATGGCTATTCCAAAAGAGAAAGATCCTCTCAATCAGCTTTTAACCAGCTTAAAAGATGGTGATCAAGTTGAGGTGACTGCAAAGGTGTTTGGCACCGGACTTGATGAACCGTGGGTTGATGTTTTGAGACTGAAGCGGCTTTCGAGTGCTGAAGACAAAGACAAGAAGGACGAGAAGACTGCTGCAAGTGAAGGCGAAACGCCCAAGGAAATGCAAATCGAAAAACATCCTCCCGATGTTCATAAGTAACTAAAAAGCTGATAGGGTATTTCGGGCTA
>CAJCIF010000436.1 GCA_903970355.1 Actinomycetota bacterium | reverse complement strand
CGAGCAGATACTTTTGATACCCTTGCAAAGCTTGCGAGCCCCTGCCGTAGTTTTCATCTATGGCCGCCATAAGGTAGAGATCGCCAACCTCATTTTTGCTGTCCAGGTTGTAGGCTTTCTGGTAGGCATCACGGGCGATATCAAACTTATCTGATTGTTGATAAGCAGTTCCCATGTTGGTCCACAAACGCGCATTGTTAGGAGCAACCTGGGCAGCTTGTTTATACATTTCGATCGCACCAGCAAGATCGCCTGAAGTTTGCTTTTTGACTGCGGCATCGACAATGGGCGCGGCCTTCAATTCATTTGCTTCGGCTAAGACACGCGGATAATCTTTGTTGGTTGGATCCAACTGACTGGCAAGTGAATAATATTGAATTGCATTGTCGTAATTTTGCATCTGTTGATACAAGGTGCCCAGGGCATAGGCATAAGACGCTTCCTTTGGCTGCAGCTTGATGGCAGCAAGATAGAGAGGCTCAGCATCCGCGAATTTTGCCTGTTGTTGTAGTTGAACAGCTTTTTGGTAATCATCTGATGCAGTTTTTATTTGAGCAAGCTCAGTTTCAGATTTGATCTTTTGCGTATCATTGGGATTTTTCGATAATGCTGTTATGCGAGCTTTAGCGGCATCGGTGTATGTGCCTTTCGGTGCTTCTGCAATGTACTTCTGGTAGTCGCTAAGAGCTTGCTGGCCCTTGCCGTCATTTTCATCAATGGTGCCAATGAAATAGAGATCGTTTATCTGGTTAGGTCGATCTAACTGCAATGCTCTTGCATAGGCAGCTTTAGCTGGTGCGAAATTCTGTCTTGCATATTCAGCACTGGCAATGTTGAATGCGATCGCCGGATTGTCCGGCTTCCACTTCTGCGCTTCCGTGTATTTTTCTATGGCGCCAGCATAATCTTTGTTCTTAAAGAGAGTAAAGGCATCAGCCAATATCGGTTCTACTTTGCCGTCAATTGCTTTGTCTAAGGCCTTTTTGTAATTGGCATTGGCAGGGTCTAAAGCAATGGCTGTTTTGTATTCTGAAATTGCCGAATCAAAATCCTTTTTAGCCTGATAAGTGGCACCAAGATCGAAGTGTGTTCCCGGTTCTTTTGGATTGATTTGAATTAGTTGTTGATACTTTTGAATGGCATCATCAAACTTGCCTTGCTTGAATAGAGCAGCAGCAGCGTTTGAGGTATCTGTCATCTGCTTGTCTTGCAGCGCTTCTTGCGCTGCCTTGGCACCTTCTCTGGCAACAGCGTTGTTGGGATCCGTCTTTAAAGCTTTGCTGTAATAGGCAAGCGCGTTTTGCAAATCGCCCTTTTGTTGGAAAGCCGAACCGATGTTCGCCAATATGGTGGCATTGGACGGATCGATTTCCAACGCTTTTAAGTATTCAGCAATAGCGGCATCGTATTGTTTGCTTGTCTGTAAATCGATACCATTCTGTTGGTGCTTGTTGAAGTTGAATGATTTTTCGGCAGCAGGCAATGCTTCCAAAAGGCGCTGCGCGGTTGCTGCTACTTGAGAATTTTTCCCGCCCGCAATTGAGATGGCTTGTTTGTATTCGCCTCTCGCTTGCCCGAAGTCACCGCGATATTGGAAAGCTTGACCTAAACCAATGTGGTTTTCTGGTGCAAGCGGATTTTCATTGACCGCTTTTTCCCAACCTGTTTTCAGCGCTTCTTGCACATCCGGATCATCAGACTTAAATGTGATGGCTCGTCCATAGCAGCCAATCGCTTGCGGTAAATCTCCCTTGGCCTGATATGCCTGACCGAGTTTAACTTCGATATTGGCATTATCACCGCCTTGGGCAGCCGCTTTGAACTCCTCAATCGCTTTATCGTTTTGATCGAGCACTCTATAAACTTCGCCCAGTTTCACGTGAATGGCCGGATCATCTTTCAATTTCAGGGCTTCTGAAAATTCAATGATGGCACCGATAAAATCACCGGAGCGTCTTGAGTCCTCTCCTAATCCAACACGATCTTGAAAATTGCGCGGATTTTTACCCATCATCCGAATGATGCCTTCCACGTTGGCCTGTGTCGTTGAGTTGGAAGGATTTAAGTAAAGTGCTTGATGAAATTCTTTGAGGGCAGCTTTCGGGTTGTTCCGCTGTTGCAGCCCGAAGTTGTTGTGAGCGATGGCGAGGTTGTCGCGCGCTAATCCGTAATTGGGATCGATGTTGAGTGCCGCTTGAAACTTTTGAATTGCCAATTGGTAGTTGCCGGCATTCAATGCCTTCACACCATCATTGTTCAAACCAATAACTTGAGTAGAGTCGGCAAAAACCGGCGCTTGCCAAGCACTCATTGCGATCGTTTGCGCTGTCAATATCGCAAAGATTGCTTGCGAAAACCGCCTACGATCCTTATTCAACTGGACTCCTCTCTTCACCGAACGTTTGTGCCTTCAAAAATGCGAACTAAGATCATCGCGCAAAATGGATGAGATCTTCCTATTTTAAAAGCGATTCTAAATGATCGTGCGAACAGTTACACCGGCTCTTCACTGAAAAGCAATTAGTGTCTGCCCTAGATCACAAGCGGTATAAGAGAATATGTGTTCGGTTTTTCGATTAACCTTCAGGCTCAATCAAGCCATAGTTCTTATCTCGGCGATGATAGACGGTGTTTACCTGGTCCGTTTCGGAATTGATAAACATATAGAAGTCATGTCCCAATAAATCCATATGCTTACATGCTTCGTCCGGTTTCATTGGCTTGAGTGGAAATCTTTTTGAACGAACAATCTTCGGTGTAAAAGATTCGGCATCTATTTCTTTAGAAATGATCGCGTCATGGTCATCTTGGGCACCAACATCAATTGGGCCATTGTCCTCTTTGCGATGTACTTTATTGCCCTTCTGGTAGTAGCGCGTTTTGTACTTGCGCAATTGTCTTTCAATTTTGTCTGCGACCAAATCGATCGATGCATACATATTTGCTGATGATTCTTCACCTCGAATCATCGACCCATTTAGTTTTACGGTAACTTCCGCAGTTTGACAGTGGGCGACAGAAGGATTCTTGGCTACGCTTAAAAGTGCCGTTATGGCTAGGTCGTGATCGAAATGTTTCTGCGAGCGCTCAAGCTTGTCAAGCAAGTAGGTTTTGAGCGCTGGCGTTAATTCAATATTGCGACCCGTAACAGTAACTTGCATCGGCACACCTCCGAAAACGGGATAAAAAAGGCGCGTACGGTACTCCGCAAACGCGCTAGAAGGCCTATTCGATCTAAAAGGAGATTCGTTGTCAAAGTCGAAACTTTCGTCAACTCAACGGTATCTGTGCTGTTCTTTATAGCTTTAGTTTACTCCTAGAAACATCTATCTAGCAATGTCTTCTATATATGTGTTCTTACTGGGAAGAACTGAGGGAATTGGAGGGAATCGTTTGGGTTGCAATTGGTCCATGGGCGGCTAACGTAGGGGCATGGATGACGCTTCGGAAAAATCGTTTGGGTTGCTAACGTAGGGGCATGGCACTGCCATGCCCAATAAATATAGAGGGCATAGCAATGCTATGCCCCTACCTTAATCCTGCCATCGATTGCAAGACGATTTGAGAGGCATCGAGATAATTCAATTTGCGGCTGTGATCGGTCCGGTCATGCACATCGGCGGCATAGGCAGGCTGCACCAATAGCTTGCCTGCTCTGCTTGAAATATTGCGCAGGAAGCGGTTTTGGGGTGATAGATTGGCTTCCAGTACAGCCTTTCTAAGCTTGTCACGCGCGTCGACAACGCGGGCAGCTGTATCTACAGCTTCGCGGGTTGAAAGCGGCGCTTCTAGATATTCGGCTACAGCGTCTCCCACGACTTCTTCCGGCAATTTGATTGCGCCAATTTCCAAAAGGATATTGAGAGCATCACCAGCACCAAAGTCCGGTGCATCCAGCTTTTGGCGCATCGAGGTTGTGTCTACGAGTGTAGAACCAGGTTGCGATTTAGATTTGATTGAAACCTTTTGAGCAGTCGGTTTGACGGCTGATGAAACCACCTGGCGAACCATAAGGCGATAGAAATCGCCACGAGCGATCGCATCGCTTGGATCTCCCTGCTCAGGCAGGATGATGTCACCGCGGTGCGAGAGTTCACGAAAAGCAGCAAGGCGAAAACGAGAGTTGGAGGCGAAATAGTCTGAGTAATGAGCGAGACAGCTAAGCTGTTCTTCCGTCATTTGTTGGTTCGGGTAGAGGCTAGCAGAAGTGGCGGCACCAGACTTACAAGCAGCCAGAAACTGATTGATTGATGCGGCATGCGTTCCCATGCCATCACCAATTACGTGCACTTCGACATCTGGTTTTCCAACCAGTTCTCGTACCTTACGAATGGTTTCAAGAGTATATCCATAAGGATCAAGGCGCTCGTATTTGGAATTCCAATAATTCATTGGCGCTATGACGTTGTAATACCGGTCAAGCGTCTTCCAGGGAATTGTTGCTACTTGCGGAGCATGGTTGAGCGGGCTGTACACAACTGCCACCATCGGGTAGCTCGGGCCTACTGTTTGTCTTATGCGCTCGCTATATGCTTCGACTTTAGGCTGGGCCAAATCTTTCTCCATATTGGCCGCAATGGCATCCAAACGCTCTCCGTTGCGAGAACGAAATAGCGCTGCTGCAATTAGTCGATCGGCATCATTAGGGATATTTTGTAGTTCTGCAAAAGACCAGGCAATGACATGTATTTTGTAGCGGTGCGCTGCATCTAAAAGGTCGCTTAACTTGTCAGGATTGCAGATGGCATCGGTGTTAGACCGCGAAGTTTGTATGAAAATATTACGGACGCCATTGGCATTTAATTTCAAACAGTAACTTTCCGCATCGGCTGGATAGTTCCACATATTCAGCCAAACACCGGCTCCGTCCGCCAGCCCCTCAGGAGAAGACGAGGGCAGCGCCCAGCTTTGCAACGAACACATCAAGCTCAAAAATCCGCCAAGAACAGCGGTAGTAGCCCGTTTTTTCAGTCCCATTCGGCATCCATTTCTAGTAAGACTCAGATCATTATAGCTGTGCATTTCGACTTGAAAAGAGCAAAATGGCGCTGGAAGCCCCGTTCCTCAAATCTAATATATTAATTTCGCCCAAAGCCCATGATTTATAGTAAGAAAATCCAGCTCGGCCATTATGCCCGGTTATTGAAATGAAGATCGCTCTTGCCCAGATAAATCCAACAATCGGTGATATTACCGGTAATATCGATTGCATGATCGAGTATAGCCGAAAGGCTAGAGCAGAAGGCGCTTCTTTAGTCATTTTCCCGGAATTGG
>CAJCIF010000435.1 GCA_903970355.1 Actinomycetota bacterium | reverse complement strand
GACGCGCTCCCTATCAACACCAAGATACAGAAATCCGTAGTTGCGTTTCAAAGAAACAATACGACAAGGCAGATAAAGCCTTTCAGAAAATGATTGGTGAGATTGATGCCAAAGAGGGACGCAATAGCCCGGCGCTAATTCCGTATTTGCGTGATTTAGCCGATATGCTTAAAGCCCGAAACAAGCCGGGCGATCTTGAAAGAGTGGAAGCGCTTAACGAGCGAATCGAAAACATTCACGCTCGCGAACTTGGACGAATTTACAGCCGCAATCGCAAATGGTGCGATCACGAGGACGATATCGAAATTGTGGAACTAAGAGCCTCCAGCTTGTTTCACTTCAAGATTCAAATGCCAGTCTGATTGCCTTGAATCAATCAATCTTTTGGAAAGTACATACCGCTTTTTGCAAAGCTCGCATCTAACTTATCAACAGCTCTTCGCCCGCACAATTGAACTAGATCTGCTCGAAAGCGCTCGGCCTCTGTTTTCATCGGCCCCATTGAATAAGAGGCAGATACTTTGGATTGAAGATCCATCTCGAGATTGGTGACTGGATGTGTATGGGAGCTCTTTCGATAGAAGCTACTAACTGCGTAAGTCAAATCTCTATAGTAGCGATAGCAGTCGACCAATTCATCTGAAACAGGTCGCAATCGGTTGATTATCACACCCGCTTCAGTAGGTGATTCATTGTCCAAAGGTGCATTGTTAATGGATGCAACAAGCACTTTCGAAAGTAAATGCTTGTCACCAGAAGTTTTCTGCAAATGCGATAACTTGCCGTTTTTGGCAATATAACTGTCCCAGAGCCCGGTTAAATCTTGCAGTTGTCTTTCCTGATTTCTATCGGCATACGTAACCGCTATCTGCTGGTGTTCGCTGAAAGAAACAAACTTTCTTGGTTTGACACCAATATCTGCTGTCGCGCTTGCTCCTGCAAGGCAGATAAGAACGAGAGTTTGAAACAGTGACATGGGGCCTACACAATCCGAGATTGAGCATTATACGCCCTTGAATTCACGCAGATGACCATCACACTCTCATATCCTCGCCTGGGTGTGTGATCGGCGCGGTTGATCTCTGGTTTTATCTTTGCGCATTGTTCATCTTTCGCAGATGGAGAAAACCGAACTTGTTTCTCCTGCAAACCTCTTGAACTAGTAAAATGGTCCAAATTAGCTCGAAAGCTTTGTGAATTCATGAAAATCGAAGAAACCACTGACAAAATGACTATAGTTTCAAGATCCCCTATTCATGCAATTGTTTTAGGCGTGGTGTCAATTATTTTTGCAGTTCTCGCCGCCTTTTCGGTTTTATTTTTAGGTACTTTATCGGGCTGCCTCTCCTTACTCATTTTTGGTGCCTTCGCCTTCACTTTTGCTAGACTCGCCATTTCGAACGGGGAAACGATCGAAGTAACCCTAGATAGGAAAAGTGGAAAAGTTATCTGGCAATGTAAACCTTGGCTTGGAACTTTAAAAAGGCAGGAATGTTTGCTAGTTGGCCTCAAAACCTCGTTGGAAAATAAAATGGAGTATCGAGACAACATGCCAAACCGCACAGTTTATAGGACTGAATTAGAGATTGCAGGAGTTGACCGGCCCCTTACTTTTCCCTATACGTCCCGAGCAGAAGCACATGCTATTCAGATTCGCATTGAGACTTTTATAAAACCGATTGCACCGTGATTGAAGCGAGGTCAAATAAGGCCGGTGCAGGATTATATTTACAAGGGTGTCTAAATCGGAGCGCTTTTTCGTGATCTCTCCTAAGTTCTGGGAGCGCAACGCTTCTCACTTCAAACAGGCCTTTCGAACTGGTGCTGCAGCACTGTTGTCCTTATATCTCACGAAGGCGTTGGGCTTAGCACAGGGTTACTGGGCAGCGATTAGTTCTATCATTGTGCTGCAGTCGCATATGGGAGCCACGGTGAAAGCTTCGTCGGGGCGATTGATAGCTACCGCAATTGGTGCGGTAGTAGGGGCGTTGATGATAGGTATTGAGGGCAACGCCTACTTGTCGGTGGCAGTGGCAATCAGTGTCGCTGTGCTTTGTTGCACGCCGCAGCGCCTTCGGGATAGCTATAGGCTTGCTGGCTCTACGGTGATAAGCGTGATGCTCGGCACAAGATTAGCATCACCGTGGGCTACAGCTATGGAGCGCTTTTTAGAGGTATCAATTGGAATTGTGGTGGCTCTCATGGTTGCAAAAGTATTATGGCCATCTCGCGCGCGCCGGCAACTACTTAGGGAAATTCAGCAAGGATACTCCGCAGCATATATGGTGTTCAAAGCAGTTATAGATAGATACAAAACCGGGACGACGCCAGATATTGAGGATTTGCTGGCAAAGGTGCGTGAAACGCGGCGCCAGATCTATGAAATTCGGCAGCAAGCTTCTTACGAACATGCTGACGCAGGATTTTCAGACGAATTGATTGCTGCCACCATTGGCCAACTACGATTGATCCGACAGGGCGTTGACGGAATGGAGTTAGCCACACGTGCGATCATCGATCAAAAACTGGAGCAAGCCGCAAACCCTGAGGTTGAGCAATTGTTAAATGCGACATCAATTGCATTTGATAGAGTGGTGACTGTGCCCTGGGGTCCTGATGCAGACCCCGGATTTTTCAATCTTGAAGAACCGTTGTCCGCGCTCGATCATAAACTTGCAACAAAAGGTTTCTCCGATGTGGCTAGCCAATGTGCGCCTGATGACGTTATGCGCTTTCATACTTTTATCATAAGCCTGCGCAGTACAGCTCAGGAACTTGCGCTTACTGGACATCTCTTAGGAAAAGAACGTTGAGGTGGTCGAACTCCGAAACTCGGGGCACATAGCTCGTTTAAAGGGTAGTTACGCGCGATTACTTGTCCTAAGTTCTGAATAACTTCGCAACCCAGCGGCGTACTTCTATGTTAACCTCAGCGAAAACTAACGAGGGAGTTTAACGAAAAGGCATGAGAATGAAATTACTGGCTGCAGCAGTATCAGCGTTTTTCTTGCTAATCGGTACCTGTTATTCGGCGCAAACTGAACCCGCAAATAACCGATCTGTTTGGCTAGTTCCCTTGCACGACTTTACCGAACTATTTGCCTCTGATGCCCCCCGGCAGGAATGGGCCAAGATCGCTCGCCATGTCCAGGTTGTGCGCTTTACGGCCGGCTTCTTCAAGACCGTGCCAGATGATGTCCTGGCCAAAATTGTCGAAGACCTCAACCAGCGCCATTTGAAAATCGGAGTTCAAATACTGGCTCTAAATTGGGTGGGGCAAGAGCCTTGCGGCAAGGGCGTGGAAGGATACGGAGATCCGGGGCAAGCGAAAATGGTGGTGGCAAAGCTGAAAAAAGCTGGTGGCAATCTCGACGTCATTGCCATGGATGAACCGCTTTGGTTCGGGCACTATTATGACGGCAAGAACTGTTGTCATAGCTCGCTTAGCAATATCGCCGAACGTGCCGCCGGGATTGTAAGTGTCTATACAGATGCCTTTCCAAATGTCGTGATCGGCGACACCGAGCCATTTCCTTCAATCAGCAATCAACCGCACTGGAAGGCGGACTATAAAGAATGGCTAAACCAATTTCAACACGCGACTGGCCACTCCCTATCATTTGTGCAACTAGACTTTAATTGGGGCAATGCAGCACTCACAACCGGTCCAAATCACGCACCAAATCGGGAAGCCATAACAGCTCTTGCCCGAGAAGTGACGGAGATGGCCAGGCACAACAAACTTCAGGTGGGGATGATCTATACGGGCGCACGTGCCGACACCGATGAAGAGTGGATAAAACAAGCAAAGCAACACATGAACATTGTCGAGGCTTCAGGCATAAATCCGGATCAGGCGATTATCGAAACGTGGACACGCCTGCCCGACCGTTCTGGATTCCGTCCTGCAAATCTGCTTCCCATAAGTGATCCGGGTGCACTGGGCTGCCTGGTGCAGTATTACACGACTCAATTCATTAAGCACTGAAGTTCCGACTCTCCCCGTGTCCCATTTCGAGAAAAGCCAGACATAAGTTCCATTACAAGACAGTCCTCGTAAAAGAGATTAAGCAGGGGAGCCAGACACTTGAGTAGTTTCGCGATAGGTCTATCGTCTTGGATTTTAGCGGACGGTAATTATGACGCAGTGGAATTTGCTGTGGGAAAATCAGTGAAATTTGCTTTGGAATTTTGGTTCCAAAAATATTCGATCTGCGATGAGCCAATTAGACTAAGTGCCACGGACAAAGGATGCTTGTATGACGCAGTTGGAGAATGTGTTTTTAGCGACATAGAAGCTAAGGTTCAGGTACTGAGTTTTGGTGAAATTTCCGCTTATCGTTACTCTCGCGATAGCAATTTAAAAGCAGGTGACCGCGTGGCTGGAAATATGTACCTAGGAATCGATCATTTTGCCTATTACGAATGGCTGCACAAAGTTCCTGGAATGCCTCCCTTGATGTATGAGTGGGCAAATTGAAAGGATTCTTTTCGAAATAACACCATTAATTCCGAGCGTCGATGAATGCGGTTGCGACGCTTGGGTAGCTGACGAGACGAGTGTGAAATACGAAGAAGTGCAAAACGCCAATGTTATGTTTCCTCAACCCAAAGACACAGTTGGAGGTTACATACTTTTTTGTTCTAGATTCGAGAAGCCTCCGCATAAAGACGTTTCGGGGCTTATCCATTAAAAGAGAAACATAATCCCAGTTCTCAGACGGTGGCCCTTGATCAAGAGCGTATAAAGGTCGCAACAGATGCCGCGAGCGAACAGTTAATGAAGTGTTTGATTGACAACTCTGCTTGATACGGAGGCTCTAGGCTAGATCGTATTCTCAATCCAAGTGTTCACTATCATGAGGACTTTTCAAAAAGAACTGGCAATCTCGTTTTCTGTACTAGCACTGGTGCTATACATAGCTCTGGCGCCACCAATGGCATGGTCCCTTTACCGTTCGATACTGTTTCAGCCTGGTCACAAACCCGGCTTGGAAGCGTCCTGGAAAAACGTCGAAAGTGATTTCGGCGTATCTCGCAAAGAAATATCCTTTCTTTCATCAGATGGCATTTTAATTCACGGATTGTTCTTCCGGCTGCCGGGGACCAAGCGCGTTTTTCTCGTGAGCGAAGGGAGAGGCGGTAGCCTCTGCAACAGGTCTGGCATG